>DATMUM010000087.1:0-51456 GCA_035564175.1 Mobilitalea sp. | reverse complement strand
CGATCGCTGGCCGTTGGTATTCTCTGGGTTCCGGTCCGGTCCATTCTCCGAAGTCTGCCGCCACGCCTTCGTTAAAGTCGTACCTTACTTCGGCCGTTACCTGGTGCTTTTGGATAAGTGCGTCCAGTTCACCTTCGAAGCCGCGCCCGGTTACTATGTCGCCCTGGTCGTAAGTGAAAAGCTGTAGCTTCTTCGCTATTCCCCAAGTACTACGCCTTTTCTTTTCCCGGTCTTTGTAGTCCGGGTTATCAATCGTAAGGGCGTCCAAGATTGCCAGCTTAAGCGGTGAAGCGGAAGTTAATCCGCGAATTCTAATATTGTTACTTACAGATACTTGTAGCATAATAGCAGCCCCCCTAAATCGTAGCCGGGTTCCCCGTCTATTGTCATACGTTCCAGCTGTAGGGCCTTAAATGGTCTGTATGCCCCGTCAGCTGCGGCCCGGAATTCCCCGATTTTTATATGAAGACGGCCCATTTTCTCCATAAACTTAATACCGTCTACCAGTCGGAAAGCGTAAGCTTCGTCTAAGCCGCTATCCTCATTCAAGAAGCTTACAAATACTAAGCCGTAATTCTGATCGAAAAGCTTATCAAATTCGACCAGGCCTTTGATCTGGTTCGGGCGAAGGAAAGTAAATTCGAATTTATCGCCCTTTGTCCTTTTCATTTCCGCCAGTATATTAGCAGCTTCCAGAATAATGATTTCGTCAGCCGGACGGGTTCCGCCCTTCCCATCAGCTATTCGCATACGCCAGGACCTTATCTTCGTCCAACTTCGGCGAATTTCGTCCTGGAAGTCGTCGCCGCGCTGCTGGCGTTCTTTCTGCCTACTGTCCATTCCCTGCCACCTTTGCCAATGTGTTAAGCGCTGCGGCCTGTACCGCCGCTACAGCCTGCAAGGTTGCGGCTGCGTCTGCTGCTGTCTTATACTTGTCCTTCGCCTTCATGATCTCTATTTCGATACGGGCCAGCTGCGCTTCGATCTGTGCTAGTTCGGTACGCTTATCCTTTGTATAGGTTCTGCGATATGCGTCCCTTACCTGGTCGTTACTAAGAACGATCTTCTTATCCCCGATCATAGCGTAAGCTGTTTTTCCTTCCCCTTCGATTCTCATAAGGGCGTCAGCTTCGTCCAGCTTGATTTCAGTATCAAGCCTTGTCTTGCGCTCCATAAGTTCGGCGCGGTTCTTATATGCAGCTTCTACAGCTACGTCGGCTTCCAGGAAGCTATCTACTACAGCCTTAAGCCTGTCCTGGGTGTACTGCAATTCGTCAGCTGTGATAATTCCTTTTAATTGATTTTCAATGCTCATAGTGTGGCTTCTCCTTTCGTCTGTATGAATTCTTCGGTTAATGGTGTTATCTGTATGGTTCCTTGCGCTACCAGGTCGATCGGTAGTGTTTTGGTTTCATAGCTGCCGCCCTTTTCTTTTATATATATACGAAGCGTAGTTCTAACGGCGTACACTCTATTACAAGGGCGCTTCTATCGAAGCCGTACCAGCCTTCCGGTACGTTATGACTTCGCGTAATTTTTACCCGAAGCGCCTTACCAGGCTTTAACTCTTCCGGGTCAAATTGTGGCTTTGTTACTAAAAAGGCCATTATTAATTCCCCTTTCCTTTGATTTTGTTATGGGCTTTCACTACTAGGAATTCCCCACTATGTAACCCTGTCCTGTGTGCTATTGCGTAGCTTCCACAAGCCTGGCACTTCGTTAGGCATACCCCGGAAGCTGTCATATAAAAGCCAAGTTCCCGAAGGTCGTCCGTCTTAGGGTGTTGGTGTCCACATTCTTTACATTTCCATGCCGGAAAGTAGACTACAGGGCGTTGACCCTTTACTACGTCCGTCACCTTAATGCGACCGTGTCCAATTACCCCGATACGTCTACCCATCACACAACCCCCATTTTTTCGCGCTCTGCTTCGATAAGTTCAAGGGCCATTTTTACTACAGCCGGGTCGTATTTCTCCTGGGCTGCAATAGTTTCTACGATCTGCGGTACATTAAGGATTACCGCTTCCCCTGTCTGTGTTTTGATTAATGCGGCGAATTGCTCCATAGCATACTGCCGTTTCTTCTCTGCTTCTATTCCGCTACGGTCCAGTACGTCTTCGCCAGGCTTTGCACACTTTAGGGGAATAAGTTCGATTTCAATTTCTTTTTGCTTATGGACCGTTATAAGTGCGACTTGTATCGGTCTGTTTATTTCGCTCTGGCTGGCAGCTAAACGGGTCAAGCTTCCAGGGTTACAAATTATCTTTCCGTCCGGGCGCTTATATATCCCATACCCGGTATGATCGTGGCCTGTAAGAAGGATATCTGCTGTAGTATGTACGTCTTGTACCTTCGTATATCTGTCGAAGGGTGGGTCGTGGTCCAATAACATACCGTGTGCTACGTGTATCCTTACCCCTGGGAAGTCGTCGGTATGCTCCGGCGGACAATAACCGTATCCGTTTATATCTATTTGGCTGCTGTACGGTTCGAACGTAATAAGAACGTCGTCGTACATTACGTTATCACCGGGTCGATATAATACGCTTAAGTTGGGAACGACCATTTGTAGAAGGCGAAGGCTTGTACGGTAATATGTATCCAGGTTGTAGCCGTATACGTCATGATTACCGATTGTCGTATACTGCGGTACTGGCGACATACTTAAGACTTCCGCAAAGTCGAAGGCCACACCCAGGGCTACTTCCGGGCTGTCAAGAATATCACCGGGGTATATAATCGCGTCGACCTTGTTTTCCGCCGCTATCCTGTACACTTCTGCGAATTTTGCCTTAAGGTCTTCCCGAAGGTCGCCTTTTCTATGTACCGGATTAGTGCCGCGGATATGTGGGTCGCCCACAAAAATAAATTTCCTCATAGCGCTATACCCCCTTTGACTACGCTTTCCTTCTTATTGTTTTGGCTTACAAAGATACTGATATCGCCGATCTGCGCCAATTCCTGGGCGTGCGTAATAAGAATGATCTGTCGCCCGAATTGTTCACTGTACTGCTTAAGGAAGTAGGCTACATTCGGACGGTATTCCGCGCTTACGTGCTTCCCGACCTCGTCCAGGAAGATAGGTCCAGGTGTTTGCTCTATTTCTCCGATCGCCAGCTTCATAGATAAAGCTATTACGTCGATCTTGCCACCGCCACGATCATAGTCGGGTTTCTTAAGCTGTGTAATGACCCCACCTTCGTCCAGGAAGTAGTCAGCTACAGGCTGCCCGGCTCTTACGTCCAACTTGATAATAAAGTGATGATTTCCGCCGAATACGACGTTAAGCGCTTGGCTGACGATTTCCTCAATTTTGCCCTTTATCTGCTCCCTAGCAAATTCAGACGTCTTTTGAAGGATAATTAAAACCTTATCGAAGGTCGCCAGGTCTTTTTCTGCCAGTTCCTTTTCCGCCTTCGCGTCTTCCAGCTGTTTATTCAGAAGATCACGCTTGCCGATCATTTCGTCGATTTTACGGCGGGTCTGCTTTACATCGGCGCGGGTTTTATTAAGTCGGAAGCTGTAAGGTGCCACCTGTATGGTCTGCGTCGCCGACATATTCGGCTGTGATACCGGGACCCTGGCGGTCGTTGCTCCTTTGTTATATAAATCAAAAAGTCCCATAATGTGACCCCCTATACTTCCGGTGTAAGCTGCTCTACCTTATCCAGATTTTCCATGATACGACCTTCCAGCGTTTCAAGTTCTGCCTGGGCGGTTTCCGGTGTAACGCCGAATTCTTTCATCTTAGCGACTACCTCTTCGCGTTGCTCTGTATAATTCTTAAGGTCCTGCTTTGCGGCTACTTCGGCCTTTTCTGCCGCGCTTACCTTGTCTTTTGCCTTCTGTATTCTTTCTTTGATATCCATAGCTTAAATGCTCCCTTCTTCCTTTTCTTCTAATCCGTACCAGTTAGTCATAGCGTTGGTAAATTCTTCGATTGCCGCCAGGGCCTTATTAGTGGCTTCCTTAACTCTTGCTACGGCTGCCTTATCCTTCGGGATTTTACAATCCAGCCACCCTTCACAATTTAGGCACTTTCCGGTAAGAATTTCGTCCGCCAGCCCTTTGGCATCGTTAATCATTTCGATAGTAGCTTCTACCGGGTTACTGCATATCTGAATACCTATTCCCTGCATAAATTTACCCCTTTCTTATCTTCCGCCAAACTTAGCGGCGTACGCTTCCGGACCATGTTCACGGAAGTAAGTTATTGCTTCGTTCGCTTCTCTTAGCATATTTTCCGGCCAGAAGCCCAATGTATAACGCTTCCCTTCATATGTGGGTTTTACTTCCCAGCGTTTCTTCACCTTATGCCAACTTACACCGCGAAGTGGTGTTTCCTGTTTCGGTTCGGAATAATCCTCTATAGGTGCGGGTCCGATCGGTTCCAAGTCCGATATGTCCCGGATACCTATATCTGCATTCACTAGGTTACATTCAAGGCAATTCAGTGAATTTCCATCCAAGTGCCTTGTATTCTGTCCCTTCTTCGGGTTAGCGATATACCTAGATAAAATAGGCTGACTATCCCGGCGTTGTGAATGATTTCCCCTTATGTATACCTTCCCTGTCCTTTGGTGTATGTATTGCGACCATGTACCAGGATATTCCTTTGCCTTCTCTAGGTTCCTTAAATCTATTAGTAGGTCTACAGAAGGAAGCGGCTGCTTTCCGTTTGCTGCTGGTATTCTTATGAATACTCTGTTTCCTACCACTCTATAAGTATTGTGCATTTCCTGGCCCCCTTAGTGTAAATGACTGGCGCTTAATTCCTGGCCGCATAACGGGCAACTTCCGCCTGTTTCGACCCATAGCGCTGCCAATTCTTCTTCGGCTGCCTTAAACTCCGACGCCTTAAGCCCTACGTCGCAAGTTGCGGTATTTACGGACTGTTCTTTCTTCTGGAAGTCTGCGTATATAGTTCTTAATATGTCCAGTCGCTTGTAGTCCTCGTCTACTTGGGCCAGTAAGGCTACGGCTTCCGGTATCTGCTTGCACGCTTCCAGGCTCTTTTCTGCCGCTGTAATATACTCACTTTGACAAGTCCATGCATACCTAAGTCTTGAAATATTATTACCGCGTTCATAATCCAGATCGGTTTCGGCCAGTAGTTCGGAAGCGGCTTTTATACCTATCAGACTGTCCAGCGCTGCCATTTTGCCCTGTATTCGGCTTTCAATGCCGGAATACTCACTAATAAGTCGAAAAACGTCTGTATGGGCTTTATACGCGGTCGTTATTTCTTCGATAATGTCTGAAATAGCAGGAAGGTCTTCCAGCTGCTTAATTCTAAATCTTACCTTGCTGATCTGATCTTCCAGATCGTTGTACTTGATAAAAGCTGGGTAAAGCACGTCTGCGGCCTGCATATCCACGTCAATATCCGATATCAACGTCTTAAGTTCCGGTATTGCTATAAGTAGCTTAAGCTTTTCCTGTATCTCTCCCAGGTGTTCCCCTACCACTTCATAGCGCTGGTACAATTGCCTTATGTGCGCCGCCGTATCTGCGTCCCGATCAATTACCAGGATAAGCGCTTCGGCGTCTGCTACGGTTTTATTCAGATCGTCAAGCTGTAGGTATTCGATCAGTTCTACGTTTGTTCTGTCGATTGCCTTTTGTGCGTTTGCCCTGTCGTCCCTGGCTTTGTATACCTTCTTGCCTATAGTTCCGATCGCCTTATCAACGACTTCGGTCCCAGCCAACTTTCCTAATACCTTCGCCCCTACGCTTGGGGTTTCTGATATTATGAAGGGTGCTTCCAGCTGGTAAGCAAAGTTAAGACTTGTTTCGAATTCTCCGTATGTCTGGATTTCAAGTCCAAGGATTGCCTTTACCTCGTCCGGTACGTCAGCCTTTTCGCTGATCGGATTTTCCATATCATTGATGTACCAGGCTGTTTTACCTTTTCTTCTTACCTTCTTTACTACAGCCACGTCCGTAGTAATTATTACTTCTGCCTGCTCCGCCTGGCGTATAATCTCCGGGGTTTCTTCGTCCCGGATAGTGAAAAGGAAGTCTTCGCCTGCGGGTTCCCCGAAGGCTACCCACTTGATCGGCTGCATTACTCCAGCGCTTTTTCCTGTGTCCGACGGTCCGGTTACTACCGTAAGCCCTGGGGCATACTCGAATTTACTTTCCAGGTGTGACTTGAAGCCCTTAACTTCGACACTTTTAATAATTGCCATTGCTAAATTCTCACCACCTTTTAGTTTTTGTTGCTTTCTTTAGCTTCTGCGTTCTTATATTCAAGTAAAATTTCTTTCGCATACTCTTCCAGGTTCACTCCTGCGAATGCGTATATGAATTTCTCTGCTTCTACCATAGATTTCGCTGTTGCTGTATTTAGCACCTAAGTATCCCCCTTTCGAAGTTTGCGACTTCCTAACCATAGGTTAGGGATTGGGTAAAAAAAATTATAAGCTATCTACACTTAACCCTAAGACCCTGCAAATTGTTTTAAGCCTGTCAAAACCCGGAAACTTTTTTCCTGCTTCATAATAGCTTATCGATTCCGGCGTTACTCCTACAATCTTCGCCAAGTCCTGCTGTGTTAGACCCTTTTCGAGCCTGGCCGCCTTGATTTTTGCACCGATCTCCTTATTACGCATTTATATGCCACCTTTCTTTACTTATTTTCCTAAAAAAGGTTGACATTAACCAACGGTTATATTATAATTAACCTGTCCATGAAAAATATAATATATTAAAGCATTTCCCGTTGGGTAATGACTTAACCTTTGATTAGATTTTATCCTAACCTAGGGTTAATGTCAATACCTTTATTAAACTTTTTTGCAAAAAGGAGAAACATTATGTCGATAGGTAGTAAAATCAAAGAGTTAAGAGAGAAAAAAGGTATATCACAAAAAGAATTAGGAGAAGCGATTGATGTGTCCGACGTAATGGTTTCAATGTATGAGCAGGATAAGAAAAAGCCGTCTATTCCTACAGTGGAACGACTGGCTACCTTCTTTAATACGACTACTGACGAAATCCTTGGCAGGGAAAATCCAAAAATGAGCAGTATATATTTAAGCTTAGCAAAAGAAGCAGAGGAAAACGGGATAGACCCAAGCGATATAAAATTAGCGATCGACACGATTAAACGACTTAGAGGGGGCAATTAATTTGAGTTTTTACACCAAAGAAGGACTTTATAGTGCAATTCATGAGTACAAGGGACAGCTGGGCTATGACACAAGTGACTGCGGAATAGATATGATAAAATGCTGTGAAAAAATAGGAATTACTATAGAAAAGGTCCCCTTTAAGACTAAGGGCCTGCGCGGCATGGCTGTAATCGGTGATACGAAAGAAGAAGATATAATACTTTTAAATAGCAATCGAAACAGAATAGAACAAAATTTTGACTGCGGTCATGAAGTTGTACACCTGGGACTTCACAGAGATACAGGCCTGCGGACCTTCAATTGTATTGATAAAATATATGCAAAGCAAGACGAATATGTAGAATGGCAGGCAAATGAAGGCGCGGCGGAATTATTCGTACCTTATACCGCACTTTTACCTCTGATTAAGTTCAAATTCCATACGTTTACTTCGTCAGCTGCAATTCGGCAATTCAAAACTGAAATGAGCCAGTTATTCAGCGTTTCACCCAAAGTAATTGAATTCCGCTTCGAAAGTCTTAAGTATGAAATTCACCAGTTCCTTAACGGGGTATCTATTGAAAATCTTGAAATACTTTCGATCTCACAGCAACAAAGGGCTAACATTAATGTGAAATCCCTTAAGGATATGGAATACGATTTTATCGCAAAAGAAAGTAAAGTCAGAGAAAAACATTCTTTTATAAATTTCGACGCCGTAATGTTTTAAACATACGACTACCGTACATGGGGTGATAATATGACAAAAGCCGCCTATTACGCGCGCTACAGTTCGGATAATCAAAGAGAAGAAAGTATTGAAGCACAGGTCAGAGCAATAACTGAATTCGCAAATAAAAACGGTTACAATATCGTTAGCACATACATTGACGAAGCTTATTCTGCCAAGACTGATAATAGACCCCAATTCCTTAAAATGATCGAAGATGCAAAAAAGGAATTGTTCGACGTTATTATCTGTCATAAGCTTGATCGCTTCGCTCGAAATAGATATGACAGCGCTTTTTACAAAAGAGTACTTAAGGACCACGGTGTGAGGTTAGTTTCTGTATTAGAAAACTTCGACGATAGCCCGGAAAGTATAATACTAGAATCAGTCCTGGAAGGTATGGCAGAATACTATTCCGCTAACCTGGCCCGTGAGGTTATGAAGGGACTAAAAGAAAACGCACTTCAATGCAAGCACACAGGCGGTAAACCCCCTTTTGGCTATGATGTAGATATTAATAAAAACTATATAGTAAATAAAGCGGAAGCCGAAGCTGTAATAAAAGTATTTGAAATGGCCGCGGCAGGCCAACGGAATATATGTAACTGGCTTAATTCGAACGGTTACAGGAACAAATACGGAAAGACGTTCGTTACTGGCGTAGTAACTAGGATTATTCAGAATGAAAAGTATAAGGGTACTTACGTTTATGGACAATTTAAGCGGCAGCGAATTAATGGTGTGTTGAAAGACTTACCAAGTGAAGAAGCTATCATAATAGAAGGCGGTATCCCTGCTATCGTAAGTGAAGAATTATGGAAGGCGGCCAATGCTATGTATAATAAGTCTAATAAGATCGATCACCATAAGGCTAACAGATTATACCTTCTTTCCGGTATTATAGAGTGCGCCGAATGTGGCTATGCCTATGTAGGCGATCATACCAATGCCAGGGGCAACCGGGCAGAACGCACGTTATACCGCTGTATTGGCGAAAAGCGTTATAAGGTATGTAAGAATAAGCCTTTAAAAAAGGACGATGTAGAAGCTATTGTTATTGACGAATTAGATCGTCTTTTTTCAAAAGCAAATATCGAAACCATAGTAACCCAACTTTATGAATACCTGGATACAAAAACTAGCGAACTACCGAAAGAGATCGCGGCCCTGGAAGCAAAACGTCGTAAGCTAGAAGAAGATATCGAAAAATTAATAGATATGTCCTTACAGACTTCATTCAGCGATACGATCAAGAAAAAATTAGAATTATTGGAAATGGAAAAAGCTGATATAAAAAGCAAGATAGAATTCAATAAAATAGAGTTAGGAAAGACTGTTATCCCACCGAAAGAATTCATTCGTAATAAGCTAAGAAATGATATGGAAGATATAAAAAGCAAAAGCCCCGAAGATCAGAAGCGCATCATCGGGACCTATGTTAAAAAAGTTCTAGTATATCCTGACCGTGTAAGAGTAATCACGGACAGGGATATAAGTGATGGAGCTGAGGGGAGTTGAACCCCTGTCCGAAAGCCCATCCATTGCAGTTTCTCCCATTACAGTCGGTCTTTTATGCGAACCCGAAGTTCGCTGTTCCCTCCATCTAACGCCGACAGACAGGCTTTAGATATTAGTAGCTTCATAAATCTTTTATCCTCTCAAAGCTTTGAAGATAAAGGTCCCCGCTAATTTGATGCCGAGGTCTTAAACCGCGAGTTGTCTAAGGTCGACAAGCTGCTTAAGCAGCAGCTAATTCGTAATTATCGTTTGCGTTTAATTTTATTTCTAAGTTGATGACGCAGTCCTAGTCTGCGAATGGCTTCCACAATTTCAAAACCCCCGTCGAAACCAGTACAACCCCGTTAGGTAAGATTGTGATTATAGAAAAGTTGCAAGGAATTACATTCCTCAGGAATCCGTCCTGCATTATCTATCTATAATATCCGGTTCACAAACGCATATATATCGTAATACAATTTACGGGGAGTGTCAAGCCGGATAAGAATGATTTCTTTCTTTTTTAATACCAGATATTCCATTATCTCTCTTTTCAAATTAAAAAGTAGATTCCACTTTATCTTCTTCCCCTTAAAAAGTAAATTACTTCGTTATCTTCTTCCAAGCCAGCCGTCTCCCGTAAAGTAAATCCATCAAGCCAATTATCTCATGGCATATGGGTTAGTATAAGCAGACCTTACCTCAGCCCGCAAGCATCCTATTACACTATCTCAGTATACATTACAGTTATATGCTGACTTTTTTATCAAGTGTCAATATAGTACTGCAATAATTGAATATTGCCGGTATCACAAACAGAAGGTTACTTAATAATATAAATGATGCTTCAAGGGAACCGGAGGCATCAAATGTTATCATAATCGGTCCGCTGATCAATAACGTTTCAGCAATAAACAAAATAATAAATAGCAATATGCTGATGAAGGTATTCAGCTTTCCCTTCGATATATATGCATAGCTGATACTAATAGAGAGAAAGGTCAAACTGATGACATCAAACCATAGACATAAGAGAAAAATACCTGTGACAATAAATTCAGTAAAGCTGAAGCCAACATCTCCGAACGCATTAAAAATATCATCCAGTTGATTGACTGTTGTCCCGTAGCTCCAGGACAACAGTCCGTTATTCATGGTGAACAGTCCGACAAACAACGAATAATACAACATGAACTGAATTGCTCCAGCCAACAGTTTAGCTGTTATTATACGCTGCGTACTGTTTGGTGTCATGAACAATAGGTATCCCTGCTTCTTACCTAAATCATTATCAAAGGCAGCAATCGGATCAAATGCAATATAAAATAAGCCTATCACAGCAGCAACTTTTAATATCCCATTGACGATAGTAATTGAATCTTTATTACCTGACAAAACGCTTATTATAAGCATTATCTCAAAAGCACAGAGGAACAGCACTATAATAATCTTTGTAAGAATCTGCTTCCTAACCTCATATTTTATTAAATGATACATGATAAACCTCCTTCATTCTGCTATGCAGCTTGTATTGCCTCAAGATATAAGTGCAGGATACAATATAGCCTCAATATTTTAAGCACAGCTTTAATTGCCTCAACATCTGCTATGCAAGTACCTCCCGGTAAACATCGGTGATGGATTTGCCTCGTGTCTCACGGATTTCTTCTGCTTCTCCGACAAGACTAACCCTTCCTTTATTAAGCAATATAATATGATCTACGATCTTTTCAAGCTCCTCCACTAGGTGACTTGATATAACAATCATATTATCCTCCCGAGATGCTTCCAGGATTATTGTGATAATTATATCCCTGGATAACAGATCAATCCCATTCAAAGGTTCATCCAGCAGATAAAGCTTTGCATTTCTTGCTAAAGTTACTGCCAGCTTTAATTTGGCAATCTGCCCGGATGACAGATGCTTTATCCTGTCTTTCTGATGAATATCCATCTGGATTAATAATTCATCAAAATGCTGCTTGTTAAAATCTTCAAAGAAGTCAGCATAATACTTTCCCACATCCTTGGTCTTCATATAATCATAAAAATAAGCTTCGGTCGGCATATAGGCAATCTGTTCTTTCGCTTTAACACCAAGCTTTTCTCCTTGAAATGTCATTTCTCCCTGATCTGCTTTCACAAGACCCGTAATCATCTTCATCAGGGTTGTCTTTCCGCTGCCGTTCTGTCCCAGAAGTGCATAGATACTTCCCTCCTCCAATACAAAGCTTACGTTATCTACAACCGTTTTGCCCAGATATTTCTTTCTTAACTCCTTGCATTCAAGCACCATTATTACGCTCCCCCTTCCCCATACTTTATGGATATCAGATGATTTAACTCTTCCCTGGTAAACCCCAGTCCTTTCATACCTTGGATAAAACTATTTATAAAATCCTCTGCCATCTTTTCCCGAATTCTGACTACAGTCTCTTTATCCTCTGTTACAAAGGTACCCAGACCACGTTTGGTAAAGCAAATTCCTTCTGCTTCCATTTCCCGGTAAATCCGGCTGGATGTATTCGGATTTATTTTATATTTAAGTGCAAGCTCCCTGCTGGAAGGCATCTTCCCTCCCATCGGCAGTATACCATTCACAATATCCCGCTTGATATCATCGATTACCTGCACATAGATAGGAACATTATTGATAAATTCCATGGTTATCCCTCTTCCTTTGACTCATCTAGTGTACTAGTAATATAGTACACTAATTACATGGAAATGTCAACCATATTTATAAAAAGATCTGATCCTTCATCAACGGATCAGATCTTTCACGAATCAATATACTGCTTCTGAAAATATTAAAGCTGTTATATACATCAATTATTCCATATCCCCAGTCCTTATTCGGGTACGTCACGTTATTTCAAACTAACTAACATTCCGCTGTTCCTCAGCGGCACAAAACCTGAAAGAACTTCAGAATGAATTTCCTATGGAATTCATTCTGAAGTTCTTTCCAAGAATTTTGGCTCTTTCAAAATTCTTTTCACACTAGTGGCCATGATGCCGCTTGCGACATCATAATCAGTAACTGAAAGAAGTTCAAAATGAAATTCCAATGGATTTCATTTTGGAGTTCTTTCCAAGAATTTTGGCTCTTTCAAAATTCTTTACCTGCCCTTTGAATTAGTTTGTGCCGAGGATTACGCAGGCACAAACTTCTAAGTGCGAAAATACCTTTTCTTTTATACTAGAACTCCTTAATATATTGGATAAGGAATAGTAGTCATTTAATTTGAATATATTTTGATATAGCACGTTGGAGGTCTTTCCAATTAGTTACTCAAATATAGAGGATGAATAAGAATGAATATAAAAAAAATATTTGCCGATGTGCTAATTATTACTATAGCTTTTGCATTGTTTATTCTCTGGTATGAAAATAAATTTGAGAAAAATACAGTCCCTGCATCGTCTGTGAAGAATTATGTAGTCTATCTGATTACCATGGATAAAACGTCTCAATATTGGTACACCCTGGATCGTGGTGCTTCAGATATGGCGGATATGCTGGGACTTACCTATAAATGGGATGCTCCTCAGGAAAGAAATGTAGATGAACAGATTGTAAAAATAAATAATGCCGTAAGTGCCGGAGCGAATGCACTTTTGATTGCTGCTAGCGATCCGGTAAGGGTTTCTGAAGCAATTGCCAATGCAAAGGCAGCTGGTGTAAAGATCATCTATGTTGACGCACCGGCAAACGAGGAAGGTATCATTACTCTTGCAACCAATAATTATGGTGCCGGCGCTACGGCTGCTACTAACATGATTAATGAATTGGAAGCAATCGGAAGCAGATCAGGTTCCATTGGAATAGTTGGAGTTACAAAAGAAAATATAACAACGTCAGATCGGGAAAAGGGATTTAGGGATGTCATGAATAAAGACGGCAGATATAAAATTCTGGACACCCAATATTCCGCAGGAAATAAAGCCTTAGGTAAGGAAATAGCCTTGAGTTTCATTCATAATAATCCTGATTTAGTAGGTTTATTTGGCACCAACGAAGATACCACAGAAGGAGTCGGCAATGCCATCAAGGAAAGTAATAAAAATATTGTTGGTATTGGCTTCGACATTAATAATACCATTCAACAAATGATTCGAAATGGGTATTTGAAGGCCGTCATGGTTCAAAATCCATACACTATGGGATACCTCGGTATGGCTCAAGCTTATGCTGCGTTGAATGGCTTCGATACAGGACCTCATTACCTGGATACAGGAGTTTCCGTAAAAACACAATTTACACACTAATTTCAGGGATATCAAATTGTATAATAAAAGCTTGTTGTAGCTAATGATATGCTACCCCAGAGATAAACAATGATTTTATTTTCATTGTTTACTCAGAGGATAGCATATCAATTAGCTACAACAAGCCTTTTCATTTTGTATTATAAATAACTTTAATACAGATTCTTAACCTTAAAATCTTTTTCTGCTTCCCTGCGTTGGTCTTTCTTTGCAATATCCTCACGCTTATCAAAGAGCTTCTTACCTTTGGCAAGTCCGATTTCTATCTTAACGATACTTCCCTTAAAGTAAATCTGAAGCGGTACCAGCGTGTAACCCTTCTGCACAATCTGACCCGCAATCTTATTTATCTCATACTTATGCATCAAAAGCTTTCTGACTCTTAGCGGATCCTTATTGAAAATATTACCCTTTTCATAAGGACTGATATGCATATTATAAATAAAGACCTCACCTTTCTCAACGCGAAGAAAGGATTCCTTTAAGCTGCATTTTCCCATGCGCAACGATTTAACTTCGGTTCCATGCAATGCAATGCCAGCCTCATACTTATCCTCAATAAAATAATCAAAATAAGCCTTTTTATTATTGGCTATTAATTTAATATTTTCCCCCACTTATACTTCTACCTCCACGAGGGCAAAATCTATGGTACGTTGAACCTTATCAGCATTCACTACTTCAACGGTAACCTTCTGCCCTAATTTATATATTTTCTTCGTATGCTCACCAACCATCTGGTAGCGTTCTTCATCATAAATGTAATAATCATCCCGCATCTCGCTGACACGGATCATACCTTCAATCGTATTGGGCAGTTCAACATACATTCCCCAGCTGGTAACACCGGAGATAACACCTTCGAATATCTCCCCGATGTGATCCATCATATATTCCACTTTCTTTAACTTCTCAACCTCCCGCTCAGACTCGTCAGCCCTGCGTTCCGTCTTGCTGGAATGATCTGATACTTCAAAGAGGATTTTTTCATAATGCTGAATTCTCTTCTCTCCAAGCTTTCCCTTCAAGTTTTCCTTGATGATCCTGTGAATCTGCAAATCAGGATAACGACGGATCGGTGAAGTGAAATGGCAGTAATACTTTGCAGATAATCCGAAATGTCCCGTATTGGTAACGGTGTACTTTGCCTGCTTCATGGATCGTAAGGTAAGTCTGCTGATTAAAGCTTCCTCCGGTGTATCTTCTGCCTTGATTAAAAGCTTCTGTATTTCCTTGGGATGGATTTCCTCCTGCCCAATCTTGATACTATAACCAAAGTTATTGATAAAGATGGCAAGCTTCTTGATCTTCTCTTCATCTGGATTATCATGGGTCCGGTAAACGAAGGGGATTTCCTGCCAGAAGAAGTCCTCCGCGATTGTCTCATTTGCTATCAGCATGAATTCTTCGATGATCTTTGTAGCTTTATTTCGCTCATAGGGCTTAATCTCAATCGGCTTTCCTTTCTTATCTACGATAATCTTGCTTTCCGGAAAATCAAAATTAATGGATCCCCTCTTGTGTCTCCGCTCTCTCAAAATCTCCGCTAACTCCTGCATCAGATGGAAAAACGGTACCAGCTCTTCATATTCCTTACATACTTCCTCATCGCTCTCATCTACAATCTTTGCAACATTTGTATAAGTCATGCGTCGGTTGGATCTCATCACCGTCTCAGCGATCTTATGTCCGACAACGTTACCTTTCGAATCGATATCCATAAAGCAGCTTAGGGAAAGCCGGTCAACCTCCGGATTCAGGGAACAGATTCCATTGGACAATTTATGCGGAAGCATCGGAATAACCCGATCGACCAGATATACACTCGTACCTCTTTTTAATGCTTCTTTATCAAGGGGTGTGCCCTCCCGTACATAATGGGACACATCAGCAATATGAACGCCCAGGTGATAGATATCTCCTTCTTTGGTCAAAGTGATAGCATCGTCCAGATCCTTGGCATCTTCACCATCGATGGTAACCGTCTGCATTTCACGGATATCCATACGGCTGGCAATCTCTGCCGGATCAATTTCCTCCGGGACATTACCCAGTGATCTCATAACCTCCTCCGGGAATTCTACAGGCAGTTCAAATGCCTTAATCACAGACATGATATCAACTCCTGGATCATTGACATGTCCAATTATCTCAATAATCTTACCTTCGGGACTGGAGGCTGCATCACCATAATTCGTAAGCTTAACCACTACCTTATGACCAGTGACTGCACCCTTCGTAAATTCTTTGGGTATAAATATATCTTTCGCAAATTTCTGATTATCCGGAACAACAAATCCAAAATTCTTACTTTTTTCAAAGGTACCTACAATCTCACTTTTGCCACGCTCGATAATGTTTACGATGAGGCCTTCCTTACGTCTTCCGGTTTGCTCCTCCTTAATCATTACCATGACCCTGTCACCATGAAGGGCACCCTTTGTCGACTCTCCTGGGATAAAAATATCCTCTTCTTCGCCCTCCAGAATGACAAAACCGAAGCCTCTCTGGGTCCCCGAGAATGTCCCCACCTTGACATCATCACCCGGAACCCGGTAACGTCCCTGTGCATCCAGAAGGATTATTCCTTTTGAAATCAACTGATCCAGTACCATCTTTAAATCATTCTTAGAGCCTCTCGGGACCTGAAGAAATGCTACCAGATCCTTGAATTTCAACGGTTTATATTCCTTACTCTTAAAAAACTCTTCGAGCATCGTTTTCTTTTCTTCCAACATTTCATTCTCTTTCATAGATGTCTCCATTCTGCTGCCAGCATTTATTCGCAATAAGTATCTGCATATCTTATTCCAGGTACAGAAACGTATTATTTTATGATTCTAGTATTACAAACATTAATAGTATTAGTATACCATATATTACATATTTTAAATATACTTTTATAAACAGCAGAATAAAAAAGAGCTGAACTTGCCAATTCACAGAATTTCCAATGACATAAAAAAACACTCTGATAAATTCAGAGTGTTTTAAAAATCATGATTTACCAAATACTCAGATTTAAAACTACGGAAAGTACGATGAATGCAGCTGCAAGATACTTCGTTACTCTCTCCAGAGTTCCTTCAACGGAACGGCCTTTATTCTTAGCCCAATATGTTTCTGTGGAACCGGTAAGTGCTCCTGACAAACCTGCAACTTTACCTTCCTGTTTCAACACAATGAATGTTAATGCGATACAGACCAACACGTATATAATTTGTACAATAACCTTTAATGTACTCATTGCTAATCCTCCAGTAATATTATTAAGGAGGACTTCACCCCCTCAAAGCTAATCTCAATTCTATCATACAACAGAAATAATTTCAACTTATTTTTTAATCAGTAAGGATTTGCCTGTCATCTCTTCCGGTTTTACCATTCCCATCATTTCAATCAAGGTAGGTGCTATATCAGCCAGGCATCCGCCTTCTGCCAAAGTATAATTCTTATCATAATTAACAAGAATAAAAGGTACCGGATTCGTAGTGTGGGCAGTGAAGGGCTCATGGGTCGTGTAATCAATTAACTGCTCTGCATTACCGTGATCAGCACAGATAAACATCTGACCATCTACAGAAAGTAACGCATCAACTGCCTTACCTACACACTGATCGACTGCTTCAATCGCTCTAATTGCCGCATCTTCAATTCCGGTATGTCCAACCATATCAGGATTTGCAAAGTTTACTACAATGACATCGTATTTTAAAGATTTGATTGCACCTACTAATTTATCTGCTACTTCGTATGCACTCATCTCAGGCTGTAAATCATAAGTTGCAACCCTCGGGGAATTAACCAGGATACGGTCTTCACCCTCGTTTGGAACTTCTACACCTGCATTAAAGAAGAAGGTAACATGGGCATATTTCTCTGTCTCTGCAAGTCGAAGCTGGGTCTTGTGATGCTCAGCAAGGAACTGACCAAAGGTATGGTCAAGGGAAATCTTATGGAATGCAACAATTTTATTAGAAATGGTGATATCATACTCAGAGAAGCATACATAAGTAAGCTCCATTCTCTTTGCACGTTCAAAACCTTTAAATTCGTCGTCACAGAATACCCTGGTAATTTCTCTTGCTCTGTCCGGTCTGAAATTGAAGAAAATGATAGAATCCTTTTCCTTGATTGTCGCCACCGGTTTACCATTTTCCACTACTACTGTAGGGATTACGAATTCATCATACTTCTCAGCATCATAGGAATTCTGTACTGCTATTACACCATTTTCAGCAGTCTCACCCTCGCCAAGAGCCATGGCACGATATGCTTTTTCAACACGATCCCAGCGGTTATCACGATCCATAGCATAGTAACGGCCCATAACAGTGGCAATTTTACCAACACCGATGACCTTCATCTGTTCCCAAAGATCCTCAACATAACCTTTGCCGGATGCCGGAGGAGTGTCTCTGCCGTCAAGAAATGCATGTACATAAACATTGGTCAGCTCATGTCTTTTAGCTAATTCCAGAAGAGCATACAGATGTGTATTATGACTGTGAACACCGCCATCGGACAGCAAACCATATAAATGAAGATCAGATCCATTTCTTTTACAGTTATCAATTGCTGCTAAAAGTGCTGCATTATGATAGAAGGATCCATCCTTAATCTCTTTTGTAATTCTGGTCAGCTCCTGATATACTATTCTTCCTGCGCCCATATTGATATGTCCAACCTCAGAATTACCCATCTGGCCCTCCGGAAGACCAACAGCCATACCGCTGGCATAGCCCTTTACATATGGATATTCTGCCATAATCTTATCCAAATTAGGTTTATTTGCCTCAGCAATTGCATTTGCATCTTTTTTTTCATTCAAACCAAATCCATCTAATATCATTAATACTGTAGGCTTCTTGCTCATACATATACCTCCATTCCACCGCACCACGGCGGCATAAAACATGATGTAAATAATTAATACAATTCATTATAAATTTATACCAAGCGAATTCTATGCTTTATAAACTACGTTATTATCTTATGGAATCCGAATAGGGCTTAGCTATGAAAAGCTCGGTTTCAGACGAGCTAATCTAGGAGTTCGAGTTTTTCATAGCTGCCCTGCCATATGAGAAGTCCATTCATATGAGAAATCCATTGTATTTGAAATATCCAAGCCAGTATGCTACTATAAGTAAGCTCTGACTGCTTTACCAATGTCATGCTGATAATTACATGCTTTACATGATTGTATGGAATCAGAATTTATTAATTACTTGTAATTTACAATCTTGCCGAAATCTACCTTTAAGCTTGCACCGCCAACTAAACCGCCATCGATGTTTGGCTGTGAAAATAAATCAGCTGCACTTGCAGCAGTTACGCTGCCGCCGTACTGGATACGGATTGCATCTGCAGTAGCTGCATCATAAATCTCATCAATGCACTCACGTATAGCCTTGCATACTTCTTCTGCCTGCTCAGTTGTAGCAACCTTACCGGTACCGATAGCCCAGATAGGCTCATAAGCGATAACTGCTTTCTTCGCCAAATCTGATGATACCTCTAAGAATGCGATCTTAATCTGCTGACGAATCCAGTCAATGGTGATGCCCTGTTCTCTCTGCTTTAAGGTTTCACCACAGCAGACAATAGGAGTCAACCCATGCTCGAATGCTTTTAAAACCTTCTTATTTACTGTTTCATCTGTTTCAGCGAAGTATTCTCTTCTCTCGGAATGTCCGATGATAACATATTTTACACCAATGCTTGTTAACATATTAGGAGCGATTTCGCCTGTAAATGCGCCGCTCTCCTGGTAATACATATTCTGTGCACCAATTTCAATGTTGGTACCCTTTACTGCTTCCAGAGCAGTTGTCAAGGAAACTGCAGGAACGCAAAATACTACATCTGCCTCATTTGTTACTACTAAAGGCTTTAATTCATTAATTAAGGTAACTGTTTCAGCGGGAGTTTTATTCATCTTCCAGTTACCAGCAATAATCTTTCTACGCATGATAATCCTCCTATAATATATATTTCTATTACACATTTCTCTTTACGAAAGAAATATGCTTCTTGTGATCAAAGCAATTATGACCCATTCGATTGTAGCAAGCTTTCCTCTAAAAATCAACTTAACATTGAAAGAAAAGCTTGCTACAGATATCATTTTTATGAAGTTTTAAATTCACATTAATTAATTAAATTCACGTCAACTTAAATCAGCCAGCTCAGCCTAAGTGTGCAATTATTTATCGTTAGCTGCTGCAACACCAGGAAGCTCTTTACCCTCAAGGAACTCTAAGGAAGCGCCGCCGCCGGTTGAAATATGAGTCATCTTGTCACCAAAGCCAAGAATATTAACAGCTGCTGCAGAATCACCGCCACCGATAATTGTGGTTGCATCGATCTCGGAAAGCGCCTTTGCAATTGCAATAGTACCTTTGGCAAAGTTGGACATCTCGAATACGCCCATCGGTCCATTCCATACAACGGTCTTAGCATCCTTGATCGCTTCTGCATAAAGCTCACTGGTCTTAGGGCCGATATCAAGGCCTAAGTAATCTGCTTCGATGTCCTGGCCAACAGTCTTGAAAGGAGCATCATTACTGAATTCTGTCGCTACTACGTTATCTACAGGGATTAACATTTTAACGCCTTTTTCTGCTGCCTTATCAAGCATCTTCTTAGCGTAGTCAAGATAATCAGGCTCTAGTAAGGATTTACCAGTCTCTTTGCCGATTGCCTTGAGGAAGGTATAAGCCATACCACCACCGATGATTAATGTATCAACCTTGTCCAAAAGGTTCTCGATTACGGAGATCTTGCTGGAAACCTTAGATCCGCCGAGAATAGCTACGAAAGGTCTCTTCGGGTTATTAACTGCATTGCCAAGGAATTCGATTTCCTTCTGCATTAAGTAACCAACAACTGCTGTATCAACAAACTGGGTAACACCAACGTTAGAGCAATGTGCTCTGTGCGCTGTACCGAAGGCATCATCTACAAATACATCACAAAGAGAAGCTAATTCCTTACTGAATGCTTCGCCGTTCTTAGTCTCTTCTACTCTGTAACGGGTATTCTCAAGAAGAACTACCTCGCCATCCTTCATAGCAGCAACAGCAGCTTTTGCATTTTCTCCAACTACGTTATCATCTTTAGCAAATTTAACTTCCTGACCTAAAAGCTCAGCTAATCTAACTGCAACAGGTGCTAAAGATAATTCCGGCTTCGGCTCGCCCTTCGGTTTGCCTAAATGGGAGCAAAGAATAACCTTGCCACCATCTTTGATTAATTTTTTAATTGTAGGAAGAGCCTCTACTAAACGAACCTCGTCAGTAATTTTTCCTTCCTGTAACGGAACATTGAAATCGCATCTTACTAATACTCTTTTGCCTTTTACGTTGATATCATCAACTGACTTTTTATTTAACATATATTTTACTCCTTTCAAGATGAGTTTTATTTTAAGGAAATCTACGTTTTGTTATCTTCATTATGTTTTTCTGGTTATATCCATGAAATGAAATTTGCTCTTGCATACTCTTGCGCTGGGCGCAAATGCAAAAAGGAAAAAGTCCTTACGTTAATTAATAATATACGTTTCGACTAATTGCACTCTGCCTGGATAGCTTTTTAAAGTCATAGGAAATGGATTTTCCTATAGCTTAAAAAGGGTCCGGTCCTGAAAGACCGGACCCATGATGGATCAATTATAGCTAAACAAAGGAATTCTCGCTCTGCAAGTCTCCTTATAGCTGACAAAAGGAATTGATTACCCAATTCTATTGTCAGGTATTAATTATGCTAATTCAGCGAAGTATTTAATTGTTCTAACCATCTGGCTTGTGTATGAATTCTCATTGTCATACCAGGAAACAACCTTAACAAATGTCTTGCCGTTCTCTAAATCAGTAACCTTAGTCTGTGTTCCATCAAATAAGGAACCATAAGTAATACCGATAACGTCGGAAGATACGATCTCATCCTCTGTGTAACCGAAGGATGCGGAAGATGCTGCCTTCATAGCTGCATTAACATCTGCTACTGAAACTTTTCCATTAACAACTGCTGTTAATTCAGTTGTAGAACCTGTCGGAACAGGAACTCTCTGCGCAGCGCCATCTAACTTGCCGCTTAACTCAGGAATTACAAGGCCGATAGCCTTAGCAGCACCAGTGGAGTTAGGAACGATATTAACAGCTGCAGCACGTGCTCTTCTTAAGTCGCCGTTTCTGTGAGGGCCGTCTAAGGTCATCTGATCACCAGTGTAAGCATGAATTGTTGTCATGAAACCTTTTTCGATAGGAGCTAATTTATTTAATGTATCAGCCATAGGAGCTAAGCAGTTTGTTGTACAAGAAGCTGCAGAAATGATTGTATCGCTAGCTTTTAATGTTTTCTCATTAACACTGAAAACTACTGTAGGAAGATCATTACCAGCCGGAGCGGAGATAACAACTTTTTTTGCACCTGCATCGATATGTGCCTGAGATTTTGCTTTGGATGCGAAGAAACCTGTACATTCAAGTACAACATCTACACCAATCTTGCCCCAAGGCAAATCAGCGGGATTTTTCTCTGCATAAATCTGAATTTCTTTACCATCAACTACGATAGAATTTTCTTTCGCTACAACTGTATCAGCTTTTGCATATCTTCCCTGTGCGGAATCGTATTTTAATAAGTGAGCTAACATTTTAGCATCTGTTAAATCGTTGATTGCTACTACTTCATAACCTTCTGCGCCGAACATCTGTCTGAATGCAAGACGGCCGATACGTCCAAAACCATTAATTGCTACTTTTACTGCCATGATTATATTCCTCCTAAAAGTTTAAATTTATAATTCACTGCCTTTCGACAGTAATTAATCTAATTTAATTACTCAGTTAATACAGTGATCTGAATACTGTAATTATTGAGGTGTGCAGGAGTTTTACTGCACTTGTTTTCTTTGGTTACATTGACAAAATTTTCTCAATCCAGAATCATTTTACCTAATTTAAGACAAAATTTCAAGGCTTTCTTTTTCTATTTCTTGAATATTATGATTATGTTTATTTTTTATATAAAAAGCATATTTTTTTTGTGCAAAATTAAATATAGATGTTTACTTTATTAAGTTGATTTATACATATTTTACTATATATAATATTAAGACAAGCTATTTCCAAGAACTCATCCGATATCAGAAATTGTAATATGTATTCTTTGATAGCAGCCATATGCTATCAAAGATTACGATTACATATTGTAAGCTGCTTATCCGGAGCATCAGCTATCAGTCGTAATTTATGATCTGCTTGAGGTGCCGGAACTTCCGGGCATGGAACCGATATTGCTGGTGCCGTCCGACATATCTGAACTGCTGCCCATTGTACTGGAAGGCCAGGAGGTATTTCCTGTCATACTGATGTTACCTATTATGCTTTCGGAATTACCAGCCCATCCGGTACTGCCCACAAAGATGGATTTAAGACTGTTAATTTCGCTTTGGGAAGCCTGCTGAGCCGGTTGATAATAATTTTTATTCTTTGCAATTGTATATAATTCGTATTGTGATTGTTCTGCTTCATTTCTCATTTGCTGTAAAGCACTTCTTAACTGCTGGTTTTCTGTCTGGGCAATCATATCCGTATAAGTTTTCATCCCAGAATTTATTGTGTTCAGAGCATCTGAGACCATTGCTTTTTCCTGCATCTGAAATACCTCCTATTGTAAGAATTGTAAGATTGTCTGTCTGTTTTTTTCACAGGACTGTGCCGATTTTTCAAAGAATTGTTTTACATTTGAATCCTGTGCATTTTGCGCGTAGTTTTTGAATTTCTCAATATCTGCCTCACCAAATTGCAATAAATGCCTTACATGCTGTAATTCAACTTCACTCAGATTAGCCATAATAAATCCTCCTTTCAATATGTCATACAGAATTATTGTTTCAAATATTGAGAGAAGATATTCATATAAATTACCATGCCTTTCTTCAAAACCTGCAGACTTTGAGCCGCAGGCACAAATTTGCTTATGAAAGGCTGTCAATTCGTGTGCCCTTACTTGAGAATTAAATGCGCAAATGTTATAAATCTAAAAGGATGTACCGTTCATAGTACATCCTCTTCAGCTCAATCTGTATTCTTAATTATGATCTTAATTTATACTCTAATCGTATTTTATCTGCAATCAAAGCAACAAATTCAGAATTGGTAGGCTTTCCTTTACCGTTACTTACCGTATATCCGAATAATTCATCTATGGTATCCATCTTTCCTCTGCTCCAAGCCACTTCAATTGCATGACGGATTGCTCTTTCTACTCTGCTTGGCGTAGTTTTATGACGCTTCGCGATGGAAGGATAGAGCAGCTTTGTGATTGAATTTAACATTTCAGCATCATTAACCGACATCATGATAGCGTCGCGTAAGTACTGGTAGCCTTTTATATGTGCCGGTACACCGATTTCATGTATGATATTTGTTACGTCTGATTCTAAGTTTCTTTCCATATAAGCGCTCTTATTTTCATAAGCACTTACTCTGTGATTGTCTATCAGTTTATTATGGTAATCACCTTTAATCTGCTTAATTCTGGACAGGATCACATTGTTATCAAATGGCTTCATAATGTAATAATTGGCTCCAAGTTCAAATGCGTTCTCCGTAACTCCCTCTTGTCCAATAGCCGTGATTACAATAAAAGAAGGATTCTTCTTGAATTCGGAATCCCTCCTGACTTTCTCCATTACGCCAAGCCCGTCCAACTTCGGCATAATCAGATCAAGTAAAACAACATCGGGTTTTTTCTCCTTAATCATGTCTAAAGCATCAATTCCGTTTTCCGACTTGCCGACTACCTCGATATCTGAATCCTCTTTCAAGATATCTTCGAGTAGATTCACCATCCTCTCATTGTCATCAACAATAGCTACATTAATTTTACTCATTTACTTTTCCAACCTCCATACATTATTTTGATTCTCGTTAATTGTTCCCGTTTCCCCTTTGTATCTTGATTAGGTTGATTGTACTGGTATTTCACATTTTGTGAATTTACTTGTAGCTCTTCTGGTTTCATGTTGTTTATGAATATATTATACAACTTACTCAATTGAGCGTCAATCTTTATCGCTTTAGCAAATTTACCAAATATTTGGTAACATATTATGACCTTTTTTATTAATGTTTTACATAAAAAGGCAATAAACAACATGAAACTCCAAAAACCTACATTAATATTCGCTATGGCATTGCTTGTAAATTTTTACCATAAGAGAATTATATCTGCACAAATATAAACTATCAAATGTTTCTTGTCGCACCATTCGACAACGAAAAAAGGGAATAAATACACGAAAAAGGGGCTACCACAATATTTTGTATGATTGGAAAATATAAACAATTTATATGCTGTAATAATAAAATTTATTTAATTTTATCGTGACATATTTCGTCGACTTCTTTTTATAACAAAACTTTTCCTTATTCTAAATTATTTACCATGTTCTCTATGAAAGTACCGTAACCTTTCGTTGAATCCTGTATAAATACATGCGTAACTGCACCAATTATCTTATTATTTTGTATAATAGGGCTACCGCTCATACCTTGAACAATACCTCCTGTCAAATTAAGAAGTCTTTGATCAGTAATACGAAGCACGATACCTTTACTATGGTTGGTATTGCTTACATCAATACTTTCGATTACTATATCATAATCCTCTACCTTATCCTCAACAGTGCATCGTACCATGGCTTTACCTTTTTTGACCTCCTGCTTCAGACCGATCTCCAACGCTTTTGTATTCATACTCTGTACATATCCGCTATTAATTATCCCAAAAATACCCTGATAAGTATTATGGGTAATCTTTCCCATCCGGTATCTGTCACTTTGTCTTATCATACCAATTAATTCACCTGGTTCACCTTCTTTACCTTTAATGATGGACATTATCTCAGCTGAATAAATGGAACCGGCCTTTACATCCATCAGCAATCCTGTATCAATATCTGTTATTCCATGACCTAATGCTCCAAACTGACCATCCGTTGAAATAAATGTAAGCGTTCCAATACCTTGTGTATTATCACGGATCCAGGCACCAATCTTATAACTGCCGCTGGAGGTCTTAACCGGAGTGATCCGCACAGAGATTTCTTCTTCGTTCCTTCTCACTAAAAGTGTAACATCTTTGCCGTTGCTTTTCTGGATTTCATCTATCAATTCACTTTTTTTAATGATCTTTTTGCCATTGATAGCTAATATATAATCACCGGATTTTAATTTATTATTGATTGGTTCATAATTAAGTCCATCTTCCCCGGTTATTCGACCGCTGCCTAATACCAGGATGCCGTCAGTTTCCACATAGATTCCGATCGGTGTCCCGCATGGGATTAATTCAGCTGTCTCAATTACATCCAGTGAAATATTCTTAAAATCAAACAACCCGAACAATTTGATTCTTACATTATATTTTCCGGTTTGTGTGGAGCTTAAAGTAAATGGCTCCTGTAAATCTATTTTAATCTGATTCGATGGAACCCTGAGGTCATTAACGCTGATTACACCAACATCTTCTGTCTCTATATTCGCTTCCATTGGCATATTGAAGTTAAAATTTTCTCTGGTTCCAACTACCATCTTTATCTCATTGGGAATGCTTTTTTCTATATAATAATAAACATAAAAAACAATCAAAAATATATTAAGAATAAACAGTCCTATTAAAAACCTTCGATACAGCTTATTGCTCCTCATCCTTTCACCTCATACCTTTTTTTGTAAGTGCTTTGCGGAAATCAAAAAAGGATATACAATCATGTTGTATATCCCAAAATAGTATTGTGTATCCACACTTTTAGTATGCGTTGTTTTTTATTTTTAAAGCTTGTATTTTTTAGTAGCAAGAGCTAATTCTTTCATTTCTTTCGCGCTCTCTTTTACACGCTCCGTAATTTCAGCACCTCCGAGAATTCGCGACAATTCGTTAATTTCTTCCAGTTGATCTAATTCTTTAATTATAGTTTGTGTTGATACGCCATCCGTCTGCTTCTCAATGATATAATGGGAATCAGCCATCGCAGCAATCTGAGCAAGATGGGTGATACAGATGATCTGATGATTCTGGGCTATCAGAGAAAGCTGCTCCGATACCTTCTGCGCTGTCCTTCCGCTGATACCGACATCAATTTCATCAAAAATCAACGTCCCTATCTCATCCTTATCTGCAAGAACTGATTTGATGCCAAGCATGATTCTCGAAAGCTCACCGCCGGAAGCCACCCTGGATAATGGTTTCAGCTGTTCACCGGGATTGGTGGAGATAATAAACTCACCATCGTCAAAGCCATTCGATGTATAATGTTCCAACTGCTCAAAGGTCATCTCAAACTTTACATCCAGGAAATTTAAAGCAACTAATGCTTCCCGTATCCTGCCTGTAAGTTCCTTCGCTTTATCCTTTCTGATGCCGGACAAGCGTTCAGACAGGGCTCTAAGTTTCGCTTCTGCTGCTTTTAAGGATTTATCGAGCTTTTCCATATATAAATCATAATCACGGTATTTATCAAGTTTCTCTGCGCACTCTTTGCCATAACGGATTATCTGTTCAATGGAGTTACCGTATTTTGATTTTAAATGATTTACTAAATCCAGCCGCTTGGTTACTTCCTCAAGCTCCTCTTCCGGATTCTCCATATCAGAAAGATATTGTGATAAATCACGGTTAAGATCGTTCATTAATGCATCGATATCCGTTAACTGATTTAAAAATCCACTGATTGTCCCATCAAATTCAGCCAGCTTGATCAATTGTCTTAATGCTCTTCCGATGGAATCGCCTGCTGCAGATGGCTCATATCCTGTTAAACGGTACACGTTTTGCAACCCTTCAGAAATAGTATTGGCATTCGACAATTTCTTATACAATACTGCGAGCTCATCATCTTCACCCTGAACTAATGCTGCCTTGGTAATCTCATTCATTTCATATTCCAAGAAAGATATTTCCCTTAAGCGTTTCTCTTCGTCTATTCCTGATTGTTCATATTCCTGCTTTATCTTAACATACTCTCGATAACATTGCTCCAGTTCCTGTTTTAAAGCACCGATTTCATCCTTTGCAAATCGGTCTACTATTTCCATATGCTTTGCTTTATGTAACAGAGACTGGTGCTCATGTTGACCATGAATATCGATTAATAATCCTGCAATCTCAGCGAGAGCTGATGCAGTGACATTCTCGCCATTAATCCTGCAGACGCTTCTACCGGACATAATCTTACGGGAGATAATAATCTGATCTCCTTCAATCGGTATATCCAGTTCTCTCATCAAATCAAAAACAGCTTCATCCCTTGTCTCAAATACCAGCTCAACAAGTGCATATTCTGCGCCATTTCGAACGATATCCTTGTTAATCTTCGCACCCAGCGCAGCATTGACTGAACCGATGATGATAGACTTACCTGCACCGGTTTCACCGGTCATAATATTAAGATGATCCTTAAAATATACTTCCACTTCATTAATGATAGCGAAGTTCTTCACGTGCAGACTGACTAACAATTGTTATCCCTCTTTTCTCTGAGTATTGTATGATCTTAATGTGTAAAACCACGATAAACATATGCTCTGAATGAATTGTATCATAATGAAAATGCATAATCAATCCAAATATAAAATCCTTGTACGAAACAACAATAAAAAACTATTGTCATATTCATTATGCCCAATAAATATTAAGATAAATTTTCAACGGCAAAGTCTTTTTCTGTCAGAACTTCAATTCCATTTTTTATCAACAGCTCCGCTGCCAGGCCATTACCTTCTATTAATACACCAGAAAAGGTCCCATCATAAATCTGCCCGCAGCCGCAGGATGGACTTTTCGATTTGAAAATTGCTCTCTTTATTCCTTTAGCTTTCGCAATCTCAAGTGTTTTGAGGGCTCCGTCCATAAATTCAATAATTAAATCTAAACCGTCTTTTGTCATTACTTTTTCTGTTCCATCGTTATTAGCAATGATTTCACAACATGCTCTGGGTGTCGGTAAACCGCCTAACTGCTCCGGGCATACTGCGATTGCTTTCCCTTGCCTTACCAATTCAGTTATTTTATTATTTTCGCTGTTCTTTCCATCATATCTGCAGTTATAGCCTGTCAGGCATGCACTAACCAAGTACATCATTTATCCTCCTCTTAGAAAGACTGCCGGATATGTATCAACATCTCCGGCAGTTTACTAGTTCTTATATATTAGTTTATTAGTTCTTATATATTAGTTCGTTTGTTATTATATATTAGTTCGTTTGTTATTATATATTAGTTCGTTTGTTATTATATATGAGTTTGTTAGTTATTATGAAAATTTCGTTATGAAATATACTTATATACACATAAAATATTCCGTTTTAATCCAAATCGCTAGCCATAAAAGCCGCGTCAGTTTATCTTTACAACGGTTATCTTACATGTCAGCTTTCTGCCATTCACAATGGCAGTGATGGTTGCTGTACCGACGGAGCGGGAGCTGACATATCCGTTTGTGACGACAGCTACCTGGGGATTATCGACACTCCATTTGACCGCTGTCGTTGCTCCTTGTACCTCGAGCGGATATGGATAGGTCGTATATTGTTCCAGGGTCAATGACGTCATATTAAGGCCAATTACTGTTACTTCAACTGTTGCTGTTTTACCGGAATCCGTCATTACCGTGATATATGCGGTTCCTATAGATTTGGCAGTGATTCTTCCGGTTTTTTTATTTACAGTAGCAACTGCCGGATTATCCGTGCTCCAGGTATATCCATCTGTAGATGCAGCCGGAATAAGTACCAATTGAACTACCTTGTCTTCCCCGGATACCATGGTTAATTTCTTATCCTGGAGCGTAATTCCGGTTGCAGGAAGACGATCATAGACAACAACATAACAGATTGCTTTTTTACCGTTGCTATCCTGGGTTTCTGCAACAATTGTAGCATTACCTGCCTTCAACGCGGTAACGACACCGTTATCATCCACGATAGCAACCGTTGGATCACTGGAGGACCAAATTGCTTTTCTAAAGGTAGCTTTTGCCGGCTTAATGGTTGCTTTTAAAGTTTTTGCATCACCGACTATCAAAGTCATATAAGATTTACTGATGTCGATGCTATCCACCGGTGTTACGATTCTGACTTCACAGGAAGCTTCCACATCACTTCCATCCGTTGCGGTAGCAGTTATTGTGGCATAGCCCTTAGAAATACCTGTTACCTTACCTTTTTGATTTACGGTAGCTACTTTTTCATTGCTTGAACTCCAGACAACCTTTTGATCGGTTGCAGTATCACTGGTAACGGTTGCTGTCAGCTTAAAGTTTTTTGCAAGGCCCAGATTGTAAGTATCATAATCAAGCTTTATCGTGGTTACCGGTTCTTTTACGGTTACTACGCAGGTAGCTTGAAAGCCGCCGTCTACCGTGACGCAGGTAATCACGGCTGTACCTCCTATGATTCCGGTTACTTCACCTTTATTATTAACTTTAGCTACCTTATCATTAGAGCTCTTCCAGGTGACACCGAGCTGTGAAGCGGTACTTGGCGTAACAGATACTTCCAGCTGAAATTTATTACCAACAAAAATTGTTTTTTCTGAAAAGTTTAATAAAAGACTGTTTACTGGCTGAGTAACGTTAACCTTACAGTATGCAACACCTCCGACTTCCGTTCTTGCCATGATGATTGCTGATCCGGCATCCTTTGCCACGACCTTACCATTTGCGTCAACAGTTGCAACCTTGGTATCGCTGGATTCCCAGATAAGTCCGTTGTCCGTACTATTCTTAGGAGTCAGCGTTGTTTTTATGTAATAATATTCGCCTTTTTTCAGATTTAATACCGAGACATCGAACGTAACCGCGGTAGCTACTTGTTTGACCGTAATCGTACAATATACGGTATATCCTCCATCCGCTGTTTTTAAGATAACTACGGAAGAGCCTACGCTCTTCGCCGTTACCTTACCTGTTGCATCAACCGTCACAACCGAAGTATTGGTAGAGGTCCAGGTAACTGAATTATTACTTGCATTTGCAGGGAGTAGAGTATAGGTCAATCTTGCTGACTGTCCAACATACATTGTCTTCGTTGTCTCATCCAAAGCCAGGGAAACGACCGGAACATCAATTGACAGGTTACACATAGCGGTAACCGCAGGACTATCCGCAGAGGTTGCGATAATCGTTACCGTTCCGGCTTTTAATAAAGTAACCCTACCATTAGCATCAACGGTAGCTTTGGTGGTATCAGAAGAGGTCCAGTTAACCGTCTTGTTCAAAGCATTATCCGGATATACGGATGCGCGAAGCTGTAACGTCTTGGACGCCAGGCTTACCGTTACAGCTGTTTCAGATAATACGATACTGGTTACCGGCTGCTGCACCTTCACATGACAGTAACCAACCACTACATTATCCTGATTAATAGCGGAAATAACAGCTGTTCCTCCGGCCACGCCCTGAATAGTAGCCGTAAGAGCGCTGGATTCAATGATTTTAACTACATTATCATTCGATGATTTCCACTTCAGATTAACGTCTAGCAGATTACTTGGAGTAATTGTCGCATGCAGTGTTACATATGCATTAATATCCAGAGTAGACGTCGCTGGATCGATTACGATACTCGTAACCGACTGCTGTACTGTTATTTTACAAATCGCTTTTTTGGTGACACCATTGATTGTCTGATTTGCTGTAATGGTTGTAGTACCAACTTTAAGACCTGTAACAAGACCATCGGTTACTGATGCAACGGCAGGATCACTTGAAGTCCAGGTAATCGGAACCGTAGGATCCGTTACGATCGCATTCAGTAATAAGGTTCCTTTCGTATATAAGGTTGCCGAGGAGGCACTTAGTGCAATACCATCAATTACTGTTACATTTATTGTAATATCAGGAACAACCGTATCAAAAAGTTTCAGAGACGTTTGATAGGTTAGCTTGATTGATACACTACCTTTGCTTTTTGCTGTTATGATATATTTTGAGGTATCAAACAGAGCTGTATTCTGAGATCCTACGACATATACCGGCTCACCGAACATACCGATACCGGTGATATTGGAATTATCAATCAGATTATAGGTATCACCAACTGTCATCACCAGGTTAATATCTTTTAATGTAATTGGAACGACAAGCTTCATATATGCATATGGAGCATTGGTATTGACATTATATTTTTGGTCGGCAAAAGCATATATTTCATAGGTACCAGCCTTGACATTGCTAAAGGATACATTACCGCTCATGGAACTGACGGTATATGTCAACTTACCAGTAGAACCTGCTGTAATTATTGTTTTGGTACTGCAGTCATAAACCTCCCACTTCAGGTTCGTACCCAGGGCGGCATTCGAGTTAATGACAAAGTTCGAGGGGACTCCGGTGGCGACTGCGCTGCTGGTTGAATTATCCTCCGCAGAATGATAGGTAACCGGTGTGTTGGAGGAATCGGTAAAGCTTAAGCTGAAATCCGGCTTGACCACTACCTTCATCGTTATTGCCATGGGCTTATCCTGCGTGGACATCGTGTTACTTGTTACTGTTATGGTTGAACTACCAGCACCGACAGCAGTAATCTTACCTGTTGAGTCTACCGTGGCAACACCTTCGTCACTACTGTCCCAGTTAACTGCATTTACAGAAATTGCTGATCCGGATACCGCTGTAGGGGATCCGTCCGGAGTATAATCTACATATTTTAAATAAACCGGTTTTTGTGATCCGATGGTATCAAGAACTAAAACGCGTTCCTTCGTTGTCGTTGTGGTTATCATTCCAGTTTTTTGATAATCGAAGGAAAGTGCAACCTTAACTACGCAGCTGATAGAATAGGAATTCGTACCCTGCTTAATAACTGCAGTAATCGTGGAATATCCAGGCCCCTGTCTTACTAATTTCACAAAATTCGAACCATAGGTGGTAGATTCCAAAGAAATTACTCCAGGTTCGGAGCTGACCCACTGTACCGTAGTTTCAGGCTCCCAGGTACCGGCAGTTACATTCAGTAGTACCTCCGACATGGTCATCTCATACTCACTGCCGGCAGTCTTCTGCTGCCCGTTAAACACGAAATAATACTGCGTCGGCAAGACAACCGAGGATGCCTCCGCAGTAATACCAGTGAAACAAAATATAATAAATGCCAAAAAACAGCTAAACAATAACGTAATCCCTAACTTTCCTGTCTTAATCATCGCAGACTCCTCCATGAATCCTTATCATATAAAATATATCGGCAATTTAAATGATAATATTAGATTGTTATTTATAATTTTAATGATAATATTTGGCATTTTTGTGTCATAATTTAAGTAAAAGGATAGGAAAAAAGGAATACACGAACCTGTCATTGCTCCGTGCATTCCTTTTCATTATTTCACATACATAGCTCTCATCGCGTTAAATAAGGCCAAAAGTGCAACCCCTACGTCGGCAAAGATTACAAACCAGATTGAGGTTATTCCAAGGAAGGCAAGTACCATGATTAAGAGTTTGACTCCCAGGGCAAAGATAATATTCTGTGTAACAATCTGCTTCGTCTTACGTGCTATCTTGATCGCAGTAACTATTTTACCGATTTCATCATTCATGATGACTATGTCCGCAGCTTCAATAGCCGCATCTGAACCGATACCGCCCATTGCGATACCGATATCTGCTCCGGCAAGCACCGGTGCATCATTGATACCATCTCCGACAAAAACGATCTTACCCTTTGTAGTGTTCTGCTTTTTATATTCGTCAAACCACTTAACCTTATCCTGAGGAAGCAGCTCTGCATGAAACTCATCTACACTGCATTCCTCGGCAATCACTTTCGCGGAAGCTTTGTGATCACCTGTCAGCATGACCGTATTTCGTACACCTAATTGTTTGAGGGCTTCTACCGCCTCTTTCGCACCGGGCTTAATCTCATCGGCAATGACAATATAGCCAAGATATCTGTCACCTTTTGCCACATGTACTATACTGCCCGGCACATCGGTATCGTTCGATACGATACCATATTTGCGCATCAGCTTATCATTACCCGCATATATTTTATCTGCGTCATAATCCGCAACAATTCCATGCCCTGCAATTTCAGCAATCTGAACAGTCGGAACCTCTTTATTATTATTTTCTTTATTATTTTCTTTATTATTTTCTTTATAATTTTCTTTATAATAAGTAAGAATTGATCTTGCAATCGGATGCGTGGAATGATTTTCAGCAATTGCAGCCAGCCGGATTAGCTCGGAAGCCGAGGTTCCATCCACGGGACATACACGGGCGACTTTAAAAACGCCCTGGGTAAGGGTACCGGTTTTATCAAATACAATCGTGTCCACCTGCTTTAAGGCATCCAGATAATTACCGCCTTTGATTAATACACCCTGCTTTGCACCTCCGCCGATGCCTCCAAAGAAGCTGAGTGGAATTGAAATCACCAGCGCGCAGGGACAGGAAATAATCAGAAAGCTTAATGCCCTGTACAACCATATCGTAAATGTGCCAAATCCAAGAAGCGGAGGAAGGATTGCGACTGCTACTGCTGAAAATACGACTGTAGATGTATAGTACCTGGCAAATCTGGTGATGAATTTTTCACTTTCTGCCTTTTTGCTGCCGGCATTCTGAACCAATTCCAGAATCTTGGATACGGTTGCCTCTCCAAAGGGCTTTGTAACCTCAATTTCCAAGACACCGCTGGTGTTAATCGTACCTGACAATACCGTATCCTGAACGGTTACTTCATTAGGAATACTCTCACCAGTTAATGCCCTGGTGTCGATAAAACTGCTTCCTTTTACAACGATTCCATCCAAAGGTATCTTTTCACCGGGCTTCACCAGGATGATGTCTCCTACCTCAACCTGATCCGGTGCTATTACGCTAACAGAGCCATTCACTAATTTGTTGGCGTAATCAGGGCGGATATCCATAAGTCCTTCTATGTTCTTCTTTGACCTTTTTACAGCCATTTCCTGGAGCAGTTCACCTACTCCATAGAAAACAAGAACAGCGATTGCCTCCACCCGGTCACCAATCAAAAATGCACCTAAAGATGCAAAGCCCATGAGGAAATTCTCATCAAAGACTTTACCCTTCAGAATATTCTTAACTGCTGTCAGCAGTGTCTCATAACCTGCTATTACATATGCGATAATAAAAGCTACCAGCTTTATAATGTCAGAGGCCTGGACCAATGAAAATACTACCGTAATCAGAATTGCCAGACTTAAACGGATAAAATATTCTTTTATCTCGCCTTTTTCCTCTTTCTTTGCATCCTCATTGCCAGCCTTTTCCTTCGACTCAGCACTATCTATTACCTTAACGGAGGGCTCGTGGGAAGCTACAATCTTTTTAATCTGCTTTGTAATATCTGCGGCTTTATCCGGATGAAGCTTAATACTAAGCTTATTATTCACCAGATTAATGTTTGCTTCCTTAACTTCTGAAAGTTCTCCGACTTCTTTCTCAATTTTCGCTGCACAATTGGCACAGCACAAACCATCTAATATATATTCTTTCTTTTCGCTCATAGTTATCTTACCTTTCCCCGATATGCTCCAGTCCAATCTCTATGATATCCTTTACATGCTCATCCTGAAGAGAATAGAAAGCGTTCTTACCTTCCCTGCGGTACTTCACCAGTTTCTCCTGTCGGAGGGTTTTTAATTGATGAGAAACAGCTGATTTCGTCATATTAAGTAATACGGCAAGATCACAAACACACATTTCTTCTTTATCTAGTGCCCATAATATCTTAATTCTGGTACTATCGCCGAATATCTTAAAAAAGTCTGCCAGATCATACAACTGCTCCTCCTGGGGCATATCCCGGCCTACCGCTTCTACGACTTCTGCATGAATGACATCACAATCACAAATTGCTGATTTATTATCTTGATTCATCGTTATCCTCCTTCGATCAATAATATCATGTGTTTCAGTTGTATAGTTGAATAATTGTTCAACCGTTAATTGTATTATATGCTCCGACTATGATAATTGCAATACTTATTTAAAGATTTTTTTACTTAATAATCTAGACCTTTTATACAATATATTTAAAATGGATTTTTCTTATTCTTGCTCCTTTTCGCTATACGGAACACGGTATCCATGATAAAAATGCCTAAAGCAATAGAACCAGCCATCTGAAGTGTCTGGTAAAAATAATAGGAGGTCTTCTCCACAGAATTATCAATAATGCTTTGAACAATGTGATACATTCCTGCTCCCGGGACAAGTGGAATGACCCCCGGAATTAGAAACATGGTAACCGGCGTCTTATAGACGCGGGCTAATATGTGGGCTGTTAAAGCCACGAATAAAGTCGCAGCAAAGTTAGCCAATACCTTATCGTTGTTTGGCTGCAGCACCAGGAGATAAATAACCCAGCCTAAACTGCCAGTCGCACCGGCATGGATCAGATATTTTTTAGGTAAATAAAATAGTATTGCAAACCCAGCTGTTCCAAAAAAAGCACTGATTCCTTGAATTACCATAGGGATGACATCCTTCCAATTATATTAAACAGGCCGATACCGGCACCAACACCCATTGCTATTCCCAATGAGATTACAAAGGCTTCCACCGCTCTCGCTGTTCCTGAGTTATAATCCCCTTGAAGCGTATCCCTGATTGCATTCGTAATCGGTATTCCGGGTACAAGAGGCATGATGGAGCCTATGATTACAATATCCTTATTAATCTGAAAGGGAGTGAGCGTGCTTAACATTGCTACAAATGCGATTGCGAAGCATTTCGCAGCATCACCCATAAAAGCGCTGCCAACCAGATTCACTGAAAATCTACTGATTAATACAATAATTAATCCATTTATAGCTGCAATTATGCAATCCGCAATTGTGCCCCCGAATAATCCGGCAAACCCTATGGTTGAAACAACCGTAGCGATTGCCAGCGTACGCTTGGAATAGATCTTATGATCCCTGATCGACAGTAATTGTTCATTGGCATCCTCCAGGGTCATCCGTCCATCACAGATATTTCTCGATATCTGATTGACATCATGAATTCTGCTTAAATTGTTGGCACGGTTGCTTATTCTTGCTACTCCGCTGATGGTTTCAATCAACGGATCAGATAAAGATGCTACAATACCGGTAGTTGTTGCATATACTTCAACGGACTGCAGATGAGAAGTACTGAGAATCCTGTTCATCGTATCCTCCACACGGAAGGTCTCCGCACCGCTTTGTGCCATAATCTCACCAGCCAGCATTGCAGTTTTAAATAATAATTTATAATTCATTTTTTTCTCCCAATCATAAATTTACAGACTATCAATTATTATAACACAAAACCAGCTTTCCATGGTATATATTTTACCATAGAAAGCTGGTTTTTACAGGCCTTTTTAAAAAATAGTAACCGTATGCAAAGGCTTAAAATTTGTAATTGTTTATATATTATGTAAACTACTTATTATGGAGCTGGGGTATACCCAATTATATTTTATCCAGGCCGCTGACGGTTCTTAGAACCTTTTATTTAAATACCTTCCTTCATTGTATGTATTTTATCCTATCTCAGATTTCTCTTAACGGTAAACTTACTCTCGGCAAGAATGTAGTTTATTCCTTTATCCTTTGATTCTTTACTGTAATATCATCGTAAAGAACGAATCCACCTGCTCCGGGGGGGCTTTCTGCCGATTATCAGTATACCTGTTCCAGCTTTGGTGTTGCATCTGATACAGTATCAACCTCCAATATACCTGTTTCGTCGCTATCCTGGCATATGGTAACGGTAATCTCCTGTTATTCATATCAATAGTTATTAATTCTGCTACTCATATCAATAATCAATCGGGTTGCGTGTAAATCTTAATCAACCATAATTACCGCTTACTTTAGCAATTCCTTTTGATAATGACATTACACCGCCTTTCACATTATCCGCTTTATCCATTGTATGCTTGCTGTACGTAATTGTTACTCCTTCGCAAATCGAAATATTCATCGTAGCGCTTTTCATCTTTTATCCATTCATATCTCATGCAACCGACTTTTTTCTCCGAAAGCCCGTGTACTTAAGTACCCTGTGTCTGGATTTCATCGATAATTTATGTTTTCCTGCACTCCTTGAATTCTATTTTAATTTATATTATGCATTGACACAAAAAAAGTGCTGAATATAACAAAAGTTATTCAACAGCACAAAAAGTAATTCAACAGCAAATAAAAAATTCAACTGCAAATAAGGTTTCAACAGCAAATAAGGTTTCAACAGCAAATAAGGATTCAACAGCAAATAAGGATTCAACAGCAAATAAGGTTTCAACAGCATATAAGGTTTCAACAGCATATAAGGTTTCAAAAGCAAATAAGGTTTCAATATTATGAATCACAGACGCATATTGATCTTTCATACTAGCGGCCATGATGCCGCTTGCGGCATCATAATCAGTAACTGAAAGAAGTTCAAAATGAAATTCCTATTGATTTCATTTTGGAGTTCTTTCTAAAGTGAATTATGATTTTTATAATTCACTTTGGAATTATTGGATTTTTCAAAATTCTTTTCATACTTAATGCCCGATATCAGATATAAGATAATTTCTTATATCTTTCTTTTTTAAATCGGATGACAAAGCAGACGGATCGAAAAGCCCAGTCGATAGTCATTGCTATCCAGATGCCTAATACACCCATATGGAGAATGATTGCCAGAAAATAACTAAAAGCGATTCTCCAGAACCACATGGAGAACATGGAAATCCACATGGTGAATTTTACGTCGTTGGTAGCTCGAAGCGCATTCGGCAAGACAAAGGATGCCGGCCAGATCAATGAGGAAAGGAAGCAGTGATAAATAATAAGCTGCGTCGCTATATGGGCTGTATCACCTGACAGATGGTATAGCTTAAGGAATACAGGCAATGATAAAGCGATGAGGACATTCATCAGCGTCATAAACAGATAGGAGTATTTTAAAAGTTTATGTGTGTACTTCTTAACACCCTCATAATCGCAGGCTCCCATACATCGGCCTACTACGGTAATCAGAGCCAATCCGATGGCTACTCCCGGAAGAGTACCAAAATTACCAAAGGTAAAGGCAATGGCGTTGGCTGTGATAGCGGAAGTACCAAGTCCTGCAACAATTCCCTGTACAAGGATTTTACCGATCTGGAACACACTATTTTCCAATCCGTTCGGGACACCGATTCGAAGTATCTTTTGAATCATTAAGAAATCAATGTGGAAATTACGTAAGCTTCCGATATGGATCGGGTGCTTCCTGTTTCTTAGTAAAAGGAATAAGGTTACGGCTGCAAAGGTTCTGGATATCAAAGTTGAGATTGCTGCTCCTCTGACACCCAGGCCAAAACCAAAAATCAAGGTTGCATTAATGATTACGTGAATAATGTTCATGATAAGGGATATTATCATGGATACTTTCGAATTGCCCATCGTTCGAAACAAAGCCGCACAGGCATTATACACAGCAATACACGGAAAGGACATCGCTGAATAGAATAAATAAGTTCTTGCATTTGTCATAACGTCTGCATCTACATTTCCATACAGCAGATTCAATGCAGAATTACCGAAAAGAAATGCAATTGTCATTAGCAGAATAGATAATGACAGGATAGCTGCAATTAATTGTTCCCCTGCTTTGCAGGCAGCCTTTTCTGATTTCTGTCCAAGTAATTGAGCAGATACTACCGCACCTCCGGTTGCCAAAGCGCTGAATAATCCGATTAACAGCTGGTTAATAGAATCCACTAAGGAAACTCCTGATACTGCAGCCTCACCAACGTTTGCCACCATGATACTGTCTACCATGCCGACGGTAACTGCCAAAATCTGCTCTATGATTAAGGGGATGATTAATTTGATTAAATCTTTTCTGGAAAACATGCAATCGCCTCTAGTTATATAGTATTCCTGTGATACAAGCTGAATTGGCGAGCCAATTCATTTGTAAAGAATAAAAAGAGGGAATACTTTCTGCAAAGAAAGTCGGTTCCCCCTATGATTCGCTATTGAATTAGTCTAGCATAGCATTTTCATGAAATCAAGCTTTAGGATTATTTTCGCAAAATCACTTTATTGTTTAAAATTTCTATGACGACTGCTCACTGATAACCTGATATGAGAGCTTTCTTCCTTCCTCCGTCAGACAGCCTTGGAATATCGTAGCTACAACCCTGGTAAACACATGATCCAAGGTATAGTTCATGCTTGATATAACCCGTTCTTCCACCATGTGTCTGATAGCTCCGATAAAAATGTGAACTACCAGATAATTATCCATCTTTGGATCAAAGATACCACTCTTCTTCCCATCCTCAAATAATATAACCAGGTTCTTCATGATAATTCTTTCACGGGTTTTATTCAGCTTCTCGTAGGCCTCCGGCATGCTTCGCTCCAGATATGCCAATGCAGAAGGATTAATCCTAGAAAGCCATTCTGCTATTGTCTTCAGGAAAATACCAACCTTATCGACTGGTGAAAGTCTATCATCCGATAAAACCGCCTCAACTGACTTTTCTATACGGGAAGCTATATAATCAACCGTATTCATCAACAGTATTTCCTTGGAAGGAAAATACTTATATAATGTACCTTTCCCCATACCAACCCCGCGTGCGATATCATCCATCGTTACCTGCTGTATCCCAATCGTCGTGAATTTCTTAAAAGCAGTATCCATGATTCTGTTTTTCTTTATTTCTTCCGATGTCATCTGTCATCCACCTCAATTATATTCAGCCATGGCAGCTATTATTAACCTTTTCATGATCCGATTATATTCTTCTGTATTTCTTAAGGGCAAAAATATTAAGTACAAAGAACAGGACAATAAAAACCAATAATGCCAACACGTCTGACAATGCTTTCCCACTTAAATCCGAGCCCTTGATGATTACTTCCTTTAAGGCACTGCAGGCATAATAAACAGGCATCACTTTCGCCAGTGCACCCAGATGATACGGCAACGTATCCAGAGAGATTAAGCCGGAGAAGAATATCTGCGGAATAACTACAACCGGGATGAATTGCATGATCTGGAATTCATTATTGGCAAAAATGGAGCAGAAGGCACCAATGCAGACTGCCGTCATAGACATCAGAATCATGATAAGACCTGCGATTATGATGGAACCGCTGAAGGTCATATGAAGTACCCATTTTACATAAGATAATAATATAATACTTTGCAGCATGGCAAAAATGCCAAACCCCAGAGTATAACCAAGAACTACCTGCCAGCGTTTTACCGGAGTAATCATCAGACGTTCCATGGTTTGGTTGGTTCGTTCCCTGACAAAGGAAATGCCGGCCAGAATGAAGATCAAAAAGAAGGAGATGATACCCAAAAGCACATACCCAAGGCTGTTGAACATATTATCATCGCTTTTTCCATAAAGGTAATCCATCCTCATGACACTTGACGGGTTCAGCTTCTTCATTGCATTCTGGATTGCCTTCTGAACTACTCCACTTTTCACAGCATCATTACTCTCCATCAGGATTACTGTCTCATTACCGTCTTTATATACAAATGCATCGATTTCCTTCTCTTTCACAGCAGCTTTACCTTCCTCCAGGCCTAAGCTTTTCACTGTAACATCCTGGGAAGCTATTTTATCGACGAGCTGCGTCGGCATTCCATTTACTGCAATCGATGCTTTATAATCAGAATCACCAAGGAGGAAGAAAATTAGAGTAAAAAGAAAAATAGGTACGATTAATATCAGTCCAAGGGAGCGCTTATCATTCGCGGTCTGGCGCATAATTCGTTTCATGATATAAAGTGTCTTCATTATGCCATCTCCCCTCTCTCCAAGAATAATTCTTCAATCGTATTGTTCTTTGTCCTTGCCAGCAATGTACCTACGGCATCACAAGCAATGATATCTCCATGATAAATCAATCCGAGCCTGTCGCATTTGATTGCTTCGTCCATGACATGTGTCGTAACAATTATGGTAATACCCTTGCTTTTCAGCACATAAAATTCATCCCAGATCTTCTTACGTAAAATGGGATCGATACCAACCGTCGGTTCATCCAGAATCAGTACCTTTGGATTATGAAGTAAGGCAACAGCCAGTGAAAGCCGCTTTTTCATACCTCCGGAATAATTGATTACCTTCTTATCACTATCAGCCTCCAGCTCTACGAGCTTTAGGACTTCCTGTACCCGGCTTTTCATCTCCGACTTGCTCATATGGTACATACCGCCGAAGAACATAAGATTATCATAACCGGACAAATCAGTATAAAGAGCATCGTTCTGCGGCATATAACCGATGATATCCAGTGCTTTCAGATTAGGCATGATGTAATCCATGACTTTAATCTGACCTTGATCTGCATTGATGGCACCAATGATTAATCGGATCAGTGTTGTCTTTCCTGCACCTGATGGTCCGATTAATCCAAAAATCTCATTACCATTCACCTGCAGATTAATATTCTTAAGCACCTGCTGTTTCTTGAAAGACTTCGTAACTTCTTTGACTTCAATAAGCATATTGCCCGCTCCCCTCTTGTTTAAAATAGAACTTTTAGAACTATATTAGTTCTGATAGTTCTATTTTACTTCCTAATTTTATCATTGTCAATGAAATATAGAACCTTCCCTGCATATTATGAAAGAAAAGGTTCTATCCGTTTTGATCCTATTTACTTTACTTATCTATACTATACGATTACGATATGAGTTTTTCCGTCATCTATAAGTGTAAATCGGTTGCCGGCTATCTTTTCACCATCAACTGTGACGGTCTCTGTTGTCATAATTCCCTTACTTCTGCTTTCGATCCTAATATCGTATATAGCAGTTTTGTATTTATATTCAATGGAGAAGTCACCAAAGCTGGCAGGAGTTGCAGGATCAATAATTAACTGATTACCTTCCTTACGAAGTCCAAGATACCAGCTTACAAGTCCCTGATACATCCAGCCGGCTGACCCGGTATACCAGCTCCAGCCTCCTCTTCCTGTGTAGGGAGGACTGAGTGATATATCTGCTATCATGACATAAGGCTCCTTCTCATAACGGAGAGCATCCTTTCTGTGTAAGGTTATATGAATCGGGTTTAACATCGTAAATAAAGTGTGAGCCATATTATAATCACCAATCATTGCGGTGGCAATGGCCAACCATACAGCTGCGTGGGTATACTGCCCTCCGTTTTCACGAATTCCGGGCAGGTAATTCTTAATATAGCCTGGATTATGGCTGGTTTTATCAAAGGGTGGTGCTAATAACAGTGACATCGAATCCTCTTCCCTGACCAGATAGCGCCACGCTGATTTCATCGCTGTTAAGGTCCTGTCTTTTTTTCCACCGCCTGATATGACGCTCCAGGACTGGCTGATGGAGTCGATCTTACATTCATCGCTTTCCTTGGATCCCATCTTTGATTCATCATCATAATAAGCCCTGATATACCAATCACCATCCCAGGAATATTCCTCGATACTGTTGAGTAAAGTTTCCCTCTTTGTCTCCAGCTCCTTTGCATATTCCTGTTCTCCTTCCTGATAGCATAGCGGTATGAAATCTCCCAGAACCTTATAGAAAAACCAGGCGAGCCATACACTTTCTCCCTTTCCCTCTATACCTACTTCGTTCATTCCGTCATTCCAGTCACCGCCTCCCATGAGTGGAAGGCCGTGCTTACCCAGCTTCGTTATATCTATCGTTTTCTTGCAATGCTGGTATACGCTTTCCGATAATTCCGAAACCTCCGGAGTAAACATGACATCATGTTCATTCTCCTTCAATACCGGACCTTTAATATATGGTACCAGCTCCTTTAAAATTATACTGTCGCCGGTACTTCGGATATAGGCAGCTGTAGCATAAGGCAGCCACAGGAGGTCATCCGTGATGCGCGTACGAACACCGACGCCCACCGGCGGATGCCACCAATGCTGTACATCGCCCTCTTCAAACTGCCGGCTGCAGGCTATAATTATCTGATTACGCAGTACATCCGGGTCAGTAAAAATGAGTGACAGAGTATCCTGCAGCTGATCCCGGTATCCATATGCACCACCGCATTGATAAAATGCAGTCCTGGCATTAATCCGGCAGGAAATGGTCTGGTACAAAAGCCAGCCATTTACCATAAAATCAATTGCTTTATCCTTTGTCTTAACTTTAACCGTTCCCAGGATTCTGTCCCAATAGGCTTTTACTCTGTCCAGCTCATTTGCAGTGTTTAAAATATCTTTATATTTATATCGCAGTCTTTGGATCTCAGCCAGATCGCTGCTTTGTCCCAGCCCGAATACCACCGTCTTACACTCCATCGGAGCTATGGCTATGGAAACCCGGATTGTACCGCAGGAATCATAACAGACTCCGGTATTGCAGGATAGCTTGGCGTCCGCACCGCGTGGATAAAGAACATTCCCCTTCAGTCCCAGGAACTCCTGCCTGTCTCCGGTATATCCGATTATCATCTCACTCGAGAACATAAAAGCCCTGTTGTTCTGAAAATTCATGGTGTAGATATTCTTAGCACTTAAATACTCATGTTCATTGTTATAAGCCGTTAATACATAAGGATTTGTCTGCTCCCTTTGGGTTCCCAAAACCCATTCCACATAATAAGTCAAACTAAGGTACTTCGTTTTATCCGAATGGTTTGTCAATTTGAGTTCCCATAGTTTTAACGGTTCCTCCAGAGGAGTAAAAACAGTAAGCTCCTGATAAACTCCCGCTTCCTCATGAAGGAATTTGGAATAACCAAAGCCATGTCTGACAAGATAAGTACCCCGGTCAGTTCGTCCGAGGGACATCGGAATCATGACTTCACCGGTGATTTCATCCATGATATAGATCACTTCAGATGCTTTATCACTGACAGGATCATTGGACCAGGGTGTTATCTTATTCTCACGGCTGTTACCGGACCAGGTAAATCCAGCTCCCGATTCAGAAATCTGAAATCCGAAATTCTTATTCGCAATGACATTAATCCATGGTGCCGGCGGTTTATTGCTGCCTTCCAGAAGGATCTCATATTCTCTTCCTTCCGAAACAAAACCGCCGAAGCCATTAAAGAATTCATAATTCTGACTCGCTTCTTTATTCAATATTGCAGGTGTATATGTTGAGTCCAAATCATACGCCTCCTTTTAAGTCTTTCATTCTTCAATCATTTCATTGAAGCTATCTTTGACATTGCGAAAATAAATGCCTGTTTTGTCAGAGAAAACTACTCTTGCGACCGTATAGAGCAAATCAATCTCTGCCGGAATCATCTCATAGGTATGAAGCATGAAAAAACTGGGTTTATCTCCGCCGGAATCATAGATACGCAGGGAGCTGGTCATATCATTGATCAGGTTATCCACCTCCTGCAGATAACCATGCTTCGCATCAATCAAGATAACAAGATCAACCATAACACGGTTAATCCGCAGATATTCATATGCCTTCAGGACATCCTTAATAACCCTCTCTTCTTCAATCGATCTTGCCATTAATAGCAAAATGGGATTGTCTCCGGAAATACCAAACCTCCATAAGAAGGTTTGATTTTGAAAGTTCCTTCTGATATTCTCCGAGGGTCCCCGGTAATCTCCGGACGGATAATAAATCGGACTGATCAGATTCTGGAAAGCATTCATCTGACTTCTCGTAATTTCAAGGTATTTCAGCTCGATATCCTTTTGCAGACGGAATTTCTCCAGAATATCATCGATCCTGTAGCATACGCTTAATTCTTCTCCTATCTTAATTGCCTCTTCCTTGGTGTTGCATATGCCGGTAATAAAAGTCATGCAGGCTGACTCTCCGGCTTTTATGCTGATTTCAGCCCGAAGGCTCATGATTGGATCATTGCAAAAGCCCGATTGATTGGAAAAGGAAACGCTGTTTACTACCGCATCCGGATTTTCCAGTGTGTTATTCCTTCCAATGAAGCGTTTTCGGTCACTCTCATATTCTACCTTTCTGACAAGCTTAACTCCGGTCCGCATCATATGAAGCACATAAGGATAACTGCTCTCTTTTTTACTTCGCCTCTTTGATAGGAAGATATCATGCTCCCTAAGAAATTCACTCTCGATAAAAAGCTTATTAAATGCAGGATGACTCGATTCTGCCAGATGAGTATCCCCGACCATCTCGAGATAACTGGTAATTTCAAAATTTCTTTCCTGATTACTATAATTTGTAATCGTTACCTTTCGTATCTCAATATGATGATCCGGATCCAAGCTTACCAGCATGTGGGTTGAGATGTCTCCATCCCGCCTGATAAATTCCGACTGATGCGGCGTAAATACAACCTGATATTCATCCGGATCTGTTTTCGTTGGATGATACGAGGTACTCCAAAGCTTATCTTTATTCCTGTCCTTGATATAGATATAATGGCCGGTATCGGCATAAACATCTCCCCTCCAGCGATAAAGCATCATATCCTCATATTTACTGAAGCCGTCTCCGTCCGAGGTAATCATCAGAGAATATCGATTATTGGAAAGATAATTCGCTACCGGTGTACTGGGTGAAACGCTATTAACATAACGATCACTGTAAACATCTTCTTTAAATAAAGGCTTTCCTGTCTTAATCGTGTATCCCCTCTTGGCAATGGATATCAGATGGGACAGACGTTTTTCCTCGAGAAGTACCTCCGTAGCTTTCACGATTGCCTCCGCATGGAAGCGTTCCCGCATGATGCCATGGTTGAGATAATTGTTAATCGCCACAAGATTCATGCCCTGATGATGCGCCATATAGGATTTAACGATACAATAAGGTGTCATTTCTACCGAATTGGGAACGTTATAATCTATTGCTTCATAGAAGCCATATTTACCGAACACTCCTAATTCCATCAGAGCTTTGAGATTTGACAGACTATTTTCTTCCGTATAATCAAGCGCAAGCATCGTGGCATAAGGTGCCACAACCAATGAGTTTTTGCGAACCGGCTGCAGTCTTATCTTAGGCACACCAAAAGCCTTATATTGATAATTGGAATTCAGATCAAACCGGTAATACTGGGATTCTGATATTCCCCATGGAATTCCCGCTTCACTTGCATAATTCTTCTGCTGAAGTACTGCTGCTTTGGAGGTTTCTGCATATACCGAGCCTTCATATTCTTTAAACACCAGGTTAGGCATCAGATACTCAAACATGGTACCACTCCAGGATACAAAGCAGGGAATTCCCTTCACCATGGTAAGAGGTCTTCCCAATTTGTACCAATGCCTTAATGGAACTTCATTTCTGGCAATTGCCAGGAAACTCGTTAATGATGACTCGGAAGCCATCAAATCATAGCAGCCGGAATCCAGCATATGGGAGGACACATGATATCCAATATGAAACAACATTCGCTTTTCATTGAACAAAAAACGAAAATTCACATTCGCAAGAACTTGGTCAATCCTGTTACAAAGTGCTTTTATCCTGTTAATCATGGACTTAGCATATTTATTCTCCTGCTCCGCCAATTGCCCTAAGGTGGGGTGGGAAGAATAGCTGACCTCCTTTAATTTAAAGGCTGCTATTTCATTAACAATACCTTCCATGCTATTTAAAAGCTCCTTGCACCAGCAGGAATTGTCAGAAGTATTTATCTCCTTATTATTCAGATCATCCCAGATATCTGTGATATCTTCCACCAATTCACCGATGGTTGAATAGTTCTCCTGTAATTTATGGCAGTCACATTGGTTTTTCTTATTGCCTTTCACAATCTCACTGTTGCTGAGTCTTAAGGTATTACGAAGCTCAGCGATCAGATTATCCGGAATTATGGGATTACCTGTTTGTTCCAGCAGGCCATTCTTTAATGCAATCAAATGCCCCAGGAAATTACCGCTGTCCACCGTTGATATATATGCAGGACTTAGAACTTCGAGCGTTTTGATATCATACCAGTTGTAAAGATGCCCCTTCCATTTAATCAACTTCTGTATTGTGTCCATCAGGTTTTCTAACGATTGGACAGTGGAGCTTAGAGTTTCATAACCAAAATCCCGCGCGGACAGGATGGACAGCAATTGCAGTCCAATGTTGGTGGGCGAGGTCTTCTCACTGATTTTTTCTACTTTGGAAAGCTGGTAATTATCCGGACACAGCCAGTTGTTCTCCTTCGTAGAAAGATCCCTGAAGAACAGCCAGGTTCTTCTCGCACTTTCCATCAGCAGCAGGATGTCCTCCGGTTGATCCTTCCTCTTTTTGCTATCCTTCGGCTGGCTGATATTATAAGCAATCTGATAAGCCATAATCCAGATAACCATTACGGCAAAATAGAAAATGAAGCTTATCATCTGTAGCTTCTGATACATCAGCAGCAAGAAAAGAACGGCTACCGGGATGAGTGAACTCCACATCGTCAGAAAATAACCTTTCTTTGTATTAATGATGGAAGAATCTACTGATTCAGCAGTATTCCATCGAAGGAGATTTATTTTACTGACCAATAGCCGGTACAACGTTCTGATTATCGCATCTGTGGCAATATAAGCACGATAGGGAGTTATGGCAAATTCGACAAATGCTCTCTCCACCATTGTCCCAAGCTCATTTAAGAAGCTTTTGTAAACCAAGGCGAGCTTAGGCCGGAAAAGCTTCTGTTTTATGATTGCAATAGATAACACGATAAAATTAAATATATCACTAAAGAAAACCAGCGGTAACCACAGATAATATACCTTAGGCAGAAAAGCAAGATTAAGAATAATGAATAAAGTCTTGCTTAACGGCACCATACTCCTTCTCAGGTTATCGAAGATTTTCCATTTTGCGAGTGCACACAGACTTCTTCCATTCACCATCTTCTTCTTAAAAAGCCAGGGTACCAGCTGCCAATCGCCCCTGATCCAGCGGTGCTCTCTTTTTGCAAAGGAAAGAACACTGCTTGGAAAGGTATCCATAATTTTGGCCGTACTTGAAAAAGCCGTTCTCGCGTAACAGCTTTCCAGCAGGTCGTGGCTTAAAACTCTGTTCTCCGGGATGGTATTATTCAAAAGCTTATGGAACGCCTGCACATCATAAATACCCTTACCGATATAGATACCTTCATTAAAGATATCCTGATAGATGTCCGAGATAACTGTGGAATAGTGCGCCAATCCTGATTCGCCGCCGAAGATTTCTGCAAACCTGCTGCCATTCTTGGGGACAATATGGTTCCTGACGGAAGGCTGTACGATGACATAGCCTTCCTTAACCTTTTGATTTGCTGCATCTAATACGGGTTTGTTCAGCGGATGATCAATCAAGCCTACCAGCTTAGCCGCATTATCCCTGAGCAGATTCGTATCCGCATCCAGTGTAATTACATATTTAAAGGTATTCAACAGCTCTTCATCACAGAAAATAGCTGAAAAACTGGTTTCTTCCTTTCTTACGCCATTCAGAAGATTATTAAATTCCTCCAGTTTACCCCTCTTTCGTTCCCAGCCCATATAACAGTTCTCAGCTTTATTCCATTTTCGATAACGGATAAAAAGAGAGAATCTCTGATGCTCTGAGGGATAGAACTCGTTTAGTTCATTCATTCTGGTAATCAAGGCATTTTCAATGATTTCATCCTTTGGCATAAATTGATCCGGTGAATCCTCATAGTCCACCAGAAGCGCAAAATAGAGATTGGGCTGTCTGTTAGCAAGGTAATGCTTTTGCAGACGTTCCATATAGGTCAGTCCCTGCTCCTTGGAGGATACAATGACAGGCATGATAACAAAGGTTCTTGCTTCATCCGGTATCTCACTTAAGTAGTTCAGGGATGGTATTTTCTTAACGACAAGCCTTCTGGTAAAGATAAAATTATTTAATTCCAGAGCAATTCCCATCAGTAACGGTAGTGCTGCCAATAGGATAATTACATTACGTCCAATGCTCCTGACAGTGCCAAAGGTATTCATTAAATATGCGATTCCAACGTTTAATACTACATAGATAGCAAAGAAGGACAGGAAATAGAAAAATCCCTTTTTGTTCCTTTTCACCTTCAGATTACTTGAAACAAGCTTATTCCTTGCCATTTCTTTCAATATTGGATAGCCATTACCTAATAAATAAGCACCTACATGATGGGAGCGATATACATCCTCCCTTCCCTCTATCGCCAGCTCCAGGCAGTCGCCTGCGATTTTCTCTTCATTAACCCGATACCGAAGGGATAATTTGACAATGACACCACGATATAAGCCTCTCGCCTCCGAATCCATCTTGGTATAAATACCCTCCGGATCCTTAGACAAGATCTGTTCCAGGTAAGAATATTGTTCGAAGAATGTTTCTTCGTCTACCTCATTAATATCCCTAAGGCTGACAATGAAAGCCCGTATTTTCGTCTCCAGAACAGATTCTATCTTGCCTTCCTCCAGGAATACATTGGACGGCTTCAGGATTCGGCCTTTTGAATCAAAATGATATTCAATGTATTTTTGAATTGCCGCTTCATCAAAGGACATATTTTTTAACATATAGATGACATGGGAATGGAAGGAGTAATTGCGTTTTAAATCACTTTCCAGATTGCCAAGCAAGATCGAGATATCGACTGTTCCCTGCTTTGCCCCAAGTTTTTCACGGACGAATCTGTCAGCCTTGGTTTTTACATCAATCATATGAAGAATTTCTTCTGCAACTTCAATAATACTCTCCAATAAGCAGAAGCCCAGCATCTCAGGAAGAACCCACAATTCTTTATCCGCCAGGGGGATTTCCTTCTGGTAAGCTCTCAGCATGACAGAGATGTTCTCTTCACTCAGATGGCCCCCGGATAACGCTACCATCTTCTTCGCCACGATATAGATTCTCGGAAAACCACGATATTCCTTTACTTTCAAAATCGGCAGAATCGCATAGCTGTTGCCGGAAGTTCTGACTTTCTTAATCTCCCGGTACATCATCTGAAAATTATCAAACAGCCAACGGGCCGCCGGTATCAGGGAAATGATGTCAGTAGAGATTTCAGAAATGTTGTCACGGATCTTATTCAATTTTTTATATGCTATCTGATTATAATCATCAAGGACAAAGCTATAGCCAATCAGGCTTACCTGCTTATGATCCGCTGCCAGCTCTGTCATCTGCTTCTCCCACTCCCTGGGTCCTAATCCGCCGTCACTGCCCAGCGAATGCATAGGAAAACGAACCTTTTTCGTAAAATGGTTAAAACGGTAATATAAAAACAAGAGTATGCAGAAGATCAGCGCAATCAGGATGATTAATACGACAATCCTTATGGGTGTATTTATATAAAAGTTAATTCCTTCCGTTATGATCAGCAATTTCCAAACTCCTCCTTATTATTTAAGAAATCAGTGACTATACCGTCGAAGCGGTCTCTCGAAACGGTGCACAAACGCATATCGCCTAACCTACGCTATTGTGCCGGCTGTTCATCCCTCTATAGATAGTTTGGCTATTTTTCAATAAAAAAAAACGGCGCGTTATTATATTGTGCCAATTTTGTCTGTAATTATTATTTTTGGCTGCCATTCTTTTAACATAATTTATTCTGTCTGTCATGCATAGAACGAAAACCGTTCAAAAAGCCTCAAGGGGAAGCGTAATTCACTACGCTATTGCACAGCTTAATTCTATGCAATCTCTTATTGTTCGTCGTGAAACATTATTAAGTATGGAATTATGCAATTTCACTTGAATTCCGCTTTGCATAGTAAATACCATTCTTGAGATTACTTACTATATCTACAAATATCTGGAATATCCTTCTGAATTATGTTATGATTTACCTGAATATTTCAATTTTTACTAACACTTAAGGGGGAGCTACTATGGAAAGAAGCCGGATATGGTTATGCCATCATCGGCTGGGTT
>DATMUM010000086.1:0-10704 GCA_035564175.1 Mobilitalea sp. | reverse complement strand
AAAAAATGCGGAGTAGAGTATTTTGACTTCTATCTGTTCCACAATGTCTGTGAAATGAACCTTGACGCTTATCTGGATTCGAAGTATGGCATTTTTGATTACTTAATGAAGCAGAAAGAAAAGGGACGCATCCGTCACCTTGGCTTTTCTGCTCATGGCAGCTATGATATCATGAAACGGTTTCTGCAAGCTTATGGAGGCAGCATGGAGTTTGGCCAAATTCAGTTAAATTATCTTGACTGGTCATTCCAGGATGCAAAAGCAAAAATTGAGTTGTTAGAAGAATATCATCTTCCGGTATGGGTGATGGAGCCTCTTCGCGGCGGAAGTCTTTGTAAATTAGCAGAAGAGGATGAAGCCAGGCTAAAATCATTGCGTCCGAATGAGAAGATACCGTCATGGGCATTCCGGTTTTTACTGTCGATTCCAAGTGTAAAAGTGGTACTTTCCGGAATGTCCAGTTACGATCAGTTGAGGGAAAATATTCATACTTTTGAGGAAGAAAAGCCTCTTAGCACGGAAGAAAGAAAAGTACTTTTAGGTATTGCGGAGGAAATGCTGCAAAAGAAAATACTGCCTTGTACAGCCTGTCGGTATTGTACAAGTCATTGTTCAAAGCAACTGGATATTCCGTCATTGCTGGCTTTATATAATGAACACAGTTTTACAGGAGGGGGATTTATCGCACCCATGGTATTAATGGCACTTCCGGAGGATAAAAAACCGAGCGCCTGCATAGGATGCAGAAGTTGTGAAAAGGTTTGCCCGCAGCAGATTAAAATATCTGACGCCATGGCCGATTTTGCACAGAAAATGAATATATAAAAATAATAAAAAGCATGTTTAAAACAATTGCTTCTTTCCCAGAAGATACTATGCTTGGCGATGGGCTTGCCATTCATTCGGCGGCTCAACTTTTAGTTCTGATCTAGAAGACTGGCTTGAAGAAAACAACATCGCGGGACAATGAAACTTGTTTTTGAAAGGAAAGAAAGTGTCATGAGAATTTTTATTATTGAAGGAAGCCCGCATAGACAGGGGTCTTCTAATCTATTAGCGGATAATTTTATTCGAGGGACGGAGGTATCAGGACATAAAGTAACGGTGTTTGATGCTGCTCATGCAAATATACATTCGTGTTTGGGCTGTGACTACTGTGGAATGTTTGGACCATGCTGTCAGAAGGACGATATGGCAGATGTACGTGAAATGGTGCTTACATCGGATATGTTAGTTCTTGTCACACCGATTTATTATTTCGGAATGTCGGCTCAGCTCAAGGCCGTAATTGGCCGCTTTTACAGCTTTAGTGGAGAATTGACATCTATGGGGCTGAAAACGATTTTGATAGCTGCAGCATGGAATAATAATAACTGGACAATGCAGAATATAAAAAGTCATTATCAGACATTATGCACATATTTGAATTTCAAGAATCAAGGAATGATACTTGGTACCGGATGCGGTACGGTACCAATGACAAAGGAAACCGTTTTCCCTCAAATGGCGTATGAACTCGGAAAAAATATTTAGTCTATCGTATTATGGTCCCGGCAGTGAACCAGACAGAACGGTATCCGTTCGCCAGCAGAGGAAGCTCTATGAAGTTATGAAGAAATATGACATCAAATTTTAAACAATTAAGAAGGAGGTTTCTATGGAAAAAGCAAAGGTTTATTTTACAACAGAGATTACACCGGAGTCTTTACAGTGGATTTATGACGAGATGGGTGTGAAACTGAAAGGAAAGGTGGCCGTCAAGATATCCAGCGGGGAACCGGGCGGACACAATTTCCTGAAGCCGTCCCTGATAAAGAATCTGGTGAAGGAACTAAAGGGAACGATTGTTGAGTGCAACACAGCCTATGAGGGCAGACGGAATACGACTGAGGAGCATTGGAGGGCTATTCAAGAACATGGCTTTCCTGAAATTGCCCCTTGCGATATCATGGATGAGGAGGGCGAAATATCTATTCCGGTTATCAATGGAACTCATCTGAAAGAGAACTTCGTTGGCTCACATTTACAGAACTATGACTCCATGCTGATGCTATCCCATTTTAAAGGACATCTTATGGGTGGATTTGGCGGAGCCCTTAAGAATATGTCCATTGGAGTAGCATCCGCTTATGGAAAGGCAATTATCCATGGCGTAGGTAAACCGGAGGAAGTATGGACAGCGGATCACGATTCCTTTTTGGAAAGTATGGCAGATGCGGATAAGTCAGTAGTTGAATATATGGGCAGCGAGAATATCGTATACATCAACGTAGCCAACAGGCTGTCTGTTGACTGTGACTGCGACAGTCATCCGCACGAACCGGAAATGGGAGATATCGGTATTTTTGCCTCAACGGATCCTGTAGCCATTGATCAAGCCTGTTACGATGCCGTTATCAACTCGCCGGATCCGGGTAAAGCGGCGCTTATTGAACGAATGAACTCCAGAAACGCAATTCATACAGTTGAAACAGCTGCTGCACATGGCATCGGTGTCAGAGAGTATGAGATTATTAATATCTGATATTAAAACTTTATTAATCTGACATAATTATAAAATACAAAAAAGGAAATTTTCAAATTCATATTGAAGATATTTTAAATATGGATGAAAATGATTACTTTTTATATAGAGCTCTTTCCTTTGTAAGTATAAAGGAAAGGCTCTAATTTTTATTGAAAAAGCAGAAATATAAAGCTGAAATAAAATGAAAATGGTTGATGTAATCATTAACCAAAGGGAAGAATAAGACTGATAAAAAATGGTTCAAGTCTTATAACCATTAGAGCAGTCTTTGTAATAATAGCTCATCGGCTTCTTCGATATTCCCTGCCGGATTCTAATAAAAAGTCACGGTATTCTCTGGGAGTAAAACCGGAAGCATGCTTAAATTGCCGGGTAAAATAGTTACTGTCTTGAAAACCGCATAGATAAGCAATTTCAGAGATGGAAATATCAGGATTTTGTAAAAGGTCATATGCATGCTGTATGCGAAGCTGAATGACATAATTGATGGGTGAAATACCATATGCCTTATGAAATACTCTGGAGAAATTGCGGACTGACATATATGCTTGCGAGGCAAGATCTTCGACTGTAATAGGATTGCAATAATTCTTATTAATGTATGCCAAGGGTACGGCAATGTTTAAAAGACTGTCCTTTGGCTGGTTTTCAATTTGGTAGGCTCTTGCAAGCAATACAACCAAATTCCAGAAAAGGGAGTATAGTATGGTTGTGCGCCCAATATTCTGGCTTTGATATTCCTGTACAAGAGCAGAGATAAGCTGGTTGGCAGTCTCAAAAGTGGAAACCGTTAATTGAAGGTGGTTAGTGAATTGAAAATCCCTGCTTAAATAAGGTTCAAGAACAAATAATGCATGAAAGCCTGCAGATTCCTGGATATCATGTGTAGTATTCAGAATGATTTCCGGCTTATACATGATGTTGCAGATTTTAAAATTGGAGGGCTTTTCAAAACCATGTATAAGATCTCTTCCGACCACAAAAACGTCGCCTTTTCGTATGATATATTTTTCATTATTTACTATGTGAACAGCGCTGCCGCTTAAAATAATTGTCAATTCATAGAAATCGGTGTGGTTATGAAGAAACATATCAGTATCATGAAATCCATATTCTACGACCAAGGGGAAATTTTTTATTTCACCAAATAGTTCCAATTTGAACGATATATAATCCATTTCAGACTCCTTTCATAATTATTCTGGCTGAATTGTGCTAATTTATGTCCGATGAGTAAAGGAATTACCTTATGTAATAATATATAAACAAAATGTTCAAAGTAAAAAAAATTATATATGATTCGTATATAAAAGGGCAAAAGAATGAACTGATCATGTTTATTATACATAAAAAGTCAGTGCTTTGCAACCGATACACTTATAACATATGATACATTTAAAGGAGAAACTAGAATGCAGTACACAAACCCTATTATCCCAGGCTTCCACTCTGATCCAAGCATATGCCGTGCGGAAGATGATTACTACTTGGTAACGAGCTCTTTTGAATTTTTTCCATGTATTCCATTGTTTCACAGTAAGAATTTGGTGGATTGGAAGCTGATTGGGTATTGTATCACCAGAAGTGACTATTTGCCGTTAATGCATGGCAGTCCAAATGCCTCCGGTATTTATGCACCTACTATCCGTTATCATAATGGACGATTCTATGTGATATGTACTAATGTGACAACATCGGATACGACTGATACCAGATATGGTAATTTTATAGTTTCCTGTACGGATCCTAATGGAGAATGGACACAGCCAGTTTGGCTGAAATGTGATGGAATTGATCCGTCTTTGTTTTTTGACGAAGACGATAAGGTATATTTTTGCGGTACAAATGAGGGAATTTATTTCTGCCAGATTAATCCGGAAACAGGAAAAATTCTGAGTGAGAAAAAGTATATTTGGCAGGGGACGGGAGGGTGTTGTCCTGAGGGACCTCATATCTACCGCCGGGGTGGATGGTACTATTTGATGATTGCAGAGGGTGGCACAGAATACGGGCATATGGAAACTATAGCAAGGAGTCAAAGAATTGAAGGACCCTATGAAGCCTATCAGAATAATCCTGTTTTAAGCAATCGGAGTTTGGGACTTCCTGTCATGGCAGTTGGTCATGCAGATTTAATTGAGGATCAAAATAAAAACTGGTGGGCTGTATGTTTGGGCGTGCGTCCCATATCGTATCCTCCAAAATATAATCTGGGAAGGGAGACTTTTCTTGTACCAGTACAGTGGACAGAGGATGGATGGCCAATACTTGGAAATCAAGGCGTTGTAGATGTTCAGGTGCAAACAGATCTCTTACAGACGAATGTTTTTGTGGACAGGAATGAGAGAGCTGTGCAGGTTCCAAAAGCGGGGGAACCTTATGAATTTTATGATGATTTCAGCTCTGCAGCATTAAGCTTGCGCTGGACTTACTTATATAATCCTGATTTATATTATATAGAGAAGGATTCAAATGGCCTGCGGCTGCAGGGAATGGCAACAACACTTTCAGATGCGGATGTCAGTACTTTCTTGGCATTCCGCCAGGAGCATCATGCCTGCTCAATTAGCCTTAAACTGGATTTTTCACCTCAATTTGAGGGTGAAGAAGCAGGTCTTTCCATATACATGAACCGTGACCATCATTATGAAATGGCGCTTACCCGTGCCGAGGGGGAGGCTTGTCTGATTATACGGCGAAGAATTGGGTCGCTCTGGAAGCTGGAACAAAAGATAGCCTATAATGCTGCGGTGGTATATATGGAATTAGAGGCCACAAAGGAACATTACAGGTTCAACTATAGCAGGGACGGATGCCGTTTCTCAGAGCTGGGGAGAGGAGAAGCCAAATATCTGACTACAGAGGTGGGTGGCAACTTTACAGGCAATTTTTTCGCCTTATATGCAACAGGTAATGGAAAAGTATGCAAAGATATTGCACATTTCGGATGGGTGCATTATAAAGCAGAAATACAGAATGAAAGATAAGAAAGCGAAGGAGAGGTCTATGCAAGAGAATGTGGTGTTACAGGATGGCAGGCAAAAATATGCAGCTCAAAGAAATAAATTAGATTGGATTTACAAAGTTCTGAGAGCAGCTGTGTTGGTGGGAATCATTTTTCTATTCATTCCTTCCTTTAACCCGTCACGTATAACGAGTCTGATAAGCAGTAATTTGTCACTGTTTACATCCGGAGTGTCTTACAGTCAGTTAACCAGGGGATTTGGAAGAGCTTTTCGTAAGGAATGGCTCAGTGAATCCAGCATGATAAGTCTGATGATCAGCAGCCTGGTTTGTTGTGTGGGAATAATAATTCAAGGATTCAGTACATGTGCAACTCTGGGAAATTATCGTCTGAAGCGTATAGGAACGGCTGGCGTCCTGACAGGGAGCTTTCTTACCTTGGCAGGCTTAGCCGGTATCTATGGCAATTACCATTTCTTTTTAAGCTTACCTGATTTGGATAAAATTGGTGCAGCTTTGCCTGTGACTTTTTTTGTGCTGCTGGTGGTATCAGCAATCACAGCGGTATTCAGTATTTGTTTGTTGGTAACAGGGGAAAGAGCTGATAGGGCGGAAAAATTTAAGATGGAGCCCAAATTTCAGCTGTTTCTGATGGCACTGCCTTTTATAGCCTTGACGATTTTATTTGGTTATCTGCCATTGATAGGATGGCGTTATGCATTCTTTGACTACAGGGCCGGGGATGTGCTGTCTATGGATAACTTTGTAGGATTTAAATGGTTTACTTACCTGCTGCAAAATGATGCTACCCGTAATGATATTGTGCGTGTTATGAAGAATACACTGGGGATGAGCGCTCTGGGGCTTGCGACCAGTTGGGTCAGCATGGCCTTTGCCATATTTCTATCCGAGATTAAAAGTAATCGTTACCGCCGCTTTATACAAACCTTTACAACTGTTCCGAATTTTATCAGCTGGGTATTAATCTTTGCAGTAGCACTATCCATCTTTTCGGCGGATGGTTTTATCAGCAGTTTTATGGTGAATATAGGAAGATGGGCAACCGGAGAGAACCTGCTGATGAGCAGTCACCATGTGTGGCTGCAGATGTTATTTTGGGGCGTATGGAAGAGTCTGGGATGGGGTGCTATTGTTTACATAGCGGCTATTGCTGGTATAGACCAGGAGCTGTATGATGCATCTAAGGTGGATGGAGCTGACAGGTTCCAGCGAATGTGGAATATCACCGTTCCTGAACTGCTGCCGACTTATTGCGTGCTGCTTCTTCTATCAATTGGAAATATTCTTTCCAATGGTATGGACCAGTATCTTGTATTTGAGAATTCTGCCAATTCGGCATCAATACAGGTGCTTGACTTGTATGTATATAAGCTGGGAGTGGCACAGGGATTAATTCCGCTGACTACTGTTGTCGGTATGTTGAAATCAGTTGTCAGTATCTTTCTGGTACTGGCGGCTAATAAGATAGCTAAGCTGGTACGTGGCGATAATATCATTTAGTGGAGGGAGAATATGAAAGGTAATAGCATGAAAACTCTTAAAAAACACAGAGAACCGGTTAAAACAGGAGATTTAATTTTTGATATCATCAACTATTCAGTCTTTGGTATTTTTACTTTACTATGTATTTTTCCGTTTTATTACTTGTTTATTAATACAATCAGTAATAATGATATGGTAACGGCAGGAAAAATAAACTTTTTGCCAAGAGGCATACATTTTGGAAACTATATATCGATTTTGAAGCTGGGTGATTTGATAACCTCTCTCTGGACAACAATAGGACGCACAGTTATCGGCACAGCATTGATGGTTTTTGGATCTGCACTTTGCGGATATATATTTACAAAACAAGAGATGTGGCATCGAAAATTGTGGTTCCGTTTAGTAATCATTATGATGTATTTAAATGCCGGTCTGATTCCCTGGTACTTAAATATGTCCATGCTGGGATTGACCAACAATTTTTTGGCATATATCATACCATCTATCGTAGTACCATACAATTTGATTTTGGTTAAGACCTATATCGAATCTATTCCGGCCGCACTGGAGGAGAGTGCTCAGCTGGACGGAGCCAGTTACTGGCAGCGTTTTAGCAAGGTGGTGCTGCCGCTGTGTAAGCCTATTCTTGCTACCATAGCCATTTTTGGAGCGGTCGGACACTGGAATTCTTTCCAGGATTCGCTGATATTAATGCAGTCCCGGCCAGATTTGTTTACTCTGCAGCATCGGCTTTATATTTATCTGAATCAGGCATCTAACCTGGCATCGACGATGCAATCCGGTGGTACGTTAAGCCAGGCGGAGGTTAGTTCCCTGATGAATATGAAGGTGGTAAAATATACGGTTGCCATGGTTACAGTTATCCCCATTATGGCCTTCTATCCGTATATGCAAAAATATTTTGAAAAGGGTATTATGCTGGGGGCAGTTAAAGGGTGAGGATTATTTGGCTTGGTGTCCAAAAAATTAATTTGTTTTCATTAACTGGGCCGTTGGCTCTTAGTTATAAATGAAAAAGAAGGAGAGAGTATAATGAAGAAAAAGAAAAGTATCTTATGTAAGGGTACAAGTCTGGTTTTAAGCATCATGATGGTATTGACATTAGCAGGATGCGGGGCTGGCTCCAAGGATTCGGAAGATAATGCGGCAACCGTAACAACACCAGCTTCTGTCAGTCCTACCGAAAGTGCAGCAACGGATACCGGAGAGGAAGTTTATGAAGGTGATTTAAGCGACATTATTCCCAAGGAAACAGTTACGCTGGATGTATATTCCAGAACGGCAAACTATTCGGGAGAACAGATCGGATGGTTTGCACAGGTTTTAAAAGATAAGTTCAATGTTAAGCTGAACATTATTCCGGATCCTGACTATACCGTTTATAATACCCGTATGGAGGCCGGTGATATGGGAGATCTCGTTATCTGGGGCGCAAATGATGATAAATATCAGGATGCCGTGGCAAAGGGCATGCTACTGGATTGGAACGAGGATGAACTGTTAACGGATTATGGACCCTATATTCAGAAACATATGCAGCCTGCACTTCAAAAAAACACTGACATTTCCGGCGGTACTACATATGGAATAGGCAATGATATAGGCGTAAATCCGACGGATATTTCCAGCTTTACATATTCATGGTCTGTTCGATGGGATTTGTACAAGAAGCTGGGGTATCCGAAGGTTCAGAATATGGATGAACTTGCCGATGTGCTGATTCAGATGCAGAAGCTGGAGCCTACCGACGAAAATGGTAAAAAGACCTTTGCGGTATCTTTGTTCAGTGATTGGGATGGTGCGATGGTAATGTTTCCTAAATCGATGGTTACTGCTTATTATGGCTATGATGAGTTTGGTATTGGCTTTTACAATTCTAAAACTCAGAGCTTTATTCCGGCAGTCGCTGCAGACAGCCCCTATATTGAAATGTTGAAATTTTACAATAAGCTGTATCAGGCAGGTGCAATGGATCCCGACTCGGAAACACAGGGCTTTGATGGCTGCGCTGAGGATTATCGTTACGGTACGGCCTTCTTTACTCCCTTTAGTTTCTTGGGACCTGATCCATTCAATACTCAGACTCATATTGACGAGGGGAAGGGTATGTATACCCTGGTTCCGGAGGACGCAACTCCGATCAATTACGGTCAAAATATTTACGGTGCAGATTACGTATGGTCCATTGGCGCCAACACGGAGTATCCTGAATTGTGCATGGCTATCATCAATTGGTTGGCAACACCTGAGGGTAAGATGACTGATTTATATGGACCCAAGGATATTTGCTGGTATTATGATGAGGATGGCAAAACCCATTTTACTGATTTGGGACTGGCTTGCGCTACTGACGGTGATACAGAGATGACAGACGGATACAGTGGATTATTTAGAGATGGGCAGGATAAGATGACGATTACCACATGGGCATTGGATGCAGAAAATCTGGATTCCAATGGTGAGACTTATAATCGAAAGTATTGGGAAAGCAATAAAAGTACGGCTGCTTCTGAAATAGAACAGGATTGGAGAGATTATGCAGGTGCTGATTCAACGGATGAATATTTAGCTTCCCGTCCTTATACCTTATCCCCGGGGACTACCTATTCACCGACAGCAAAGTCTGATGAGCTGACTGTCACCTGGAATCAGGTCAGTGAATGTGTTAAGAACTATTCCTGGAGGGCGATGTTTGCTTCCTCTGATGCGGAGTTTGATAGCATAATAAAAGAAATGATCTCGACAGCGGAAAGCTATGGCCTGGCAGATTGTGATAAATATCAGGAAAACGAAGCACTGAGGCGTAAGGCAGCAGAGGATGAAGCACTGGCGGCTTCCGGAGAATAAACATTACCGAATAAGCTCTTTTTGGAGTATATTGTACTCTGCAAGCTAGACACAGAAAAAGCTGTGCTTAACTTGCAGAGTTTTTTAGCTTATCATAGCATGAATCGCAAATGTGTTATGCTTAGATGCTTGCGAATCCGAAGGCGACAGAGATACAAAAGTCAGGATAAGATATAAATCGATTATTATGGAAAGGGTTGCGCTTTAAGCGCAATAAGGTGAATAAAATATGGCGAATCCTTTTCTCTCTTTATGGGAGTATATTCCGGATGGAGAACCCCGCGTTTTTGGGGACAGGGTGTATATTTACGGTTCTCATGATAAAGCGGGGTCTGATTCCTTTTGCGATTATAAATTAAAAGTATGGTCGGCACCGCTAGATAATCTGAACTTTTGGCAGTGCCATGGCGACAGCTTCCATACGAAAACGGATAGGGATCACCTGTCTGCAATAGATTGGTCGGAGCGACAGCTTTATGCTCCGGATGTCATAGAAAAAGATGGAAAATATTACCTTTATGCCTATGTCGTAGGTTCGAAGGGGTGTGTGGCGGTAAGTGATAAGCCGGAAGGGCCGTTTCAGTTACTGTCCCAGTATCAATATCCCATGCCGGATGATCTGGAAGGATTCGATGAGGGGATATTCATAGATCCAGGTGTTTTAGTTGATGAGGATAAAAGGGTATATATCTATTGCGGATATGAGCGTTCTTATATGGCAGAAATCAATCCCGATAACATGTATGAAATTCTGGAAGGGACTTTCCAAAAGGATATTATTCCGGTGGAAGAGCCGTGTGCTTTCTTTGAGGCCTGCGCTATGCGTAAAGTAGGTGATA
>DATMUM010000085.1:0-9469 GCA_035564175.1 Mobilitalea sp. | reverse complement strand
CCTCTGTCGGATGGTATATATTATCTTCCATCAGTCCGGCTTTTAAATATTTCTTGATTAATCCGAGCACGTTGGGATCTTTTATCTTGACCTCTATGAACTTCATCATCCATTCATGGTTTATGTGGTCGAAAAATCCTTTAATGTCTGCATCCAGCACATAGCTGACCTTCCTCTTTTCAATCGTCCAATTTAGAGCCTTCAATGCATCATGACAGCCTCGGTCTGGTCTGAAGCCAAACATACAATCAAGAAACCTCGGTTCAAAGACTGCTTCCACTACTTTCTTTAACGCCAGTTGGACTATTTTATCCTCATAGCATGCTATTCCCAGCGGTCTTTGTTTCCCATTACTTTTCGGAATGTACTTCCGCAAGGTTGGCATCGGCTTGTACGCTTTATTTTTCAGTCCTAATATCAGGTCATCTATGTTAGCATCCAACTCCTTTGCGTATTCCTTCTTTGATATTCCATCCATTCCTACTGCCTTTTTCTTATCTAGCTCTTCATGACACTGTAACAGTAAGTCCTTATTCAGCAGATGGTAAAGTGATGTAAATACCATGTTCGCGTTATTACTTGAAAGTTCTGCTATTCTGTCTAGTTTCGTTTACATTGTTTCTCCTATCCCTGTGTATAGACAATGTTTCCCTTTTCAGAGTGATACTCTGTAAATGCCTTTCCTCCTTCGACATTACTCGCTATCAACGGTACTACGCACTTATCCGACTCCCAGCTGTTCATTTGACTTCCTCTGCTTTAGACATTGTACATCATACTCTTTATAGAGAAACAACTGGGTCTCCCTAGTTACCATTTAGTCATTGTGCAGCATAACTGGCTCTTAGACCCCGCAGAGATATGTATGTACTCGCTTTTATCGCACATACATATGTTGCCTTCTGCCATTGCGACTGCATCGGCTCTCTGATTTTATAGGATTTCGTGGCTCAATCACTTTCAGCTCTACTGCCTACCTGCCAACGCTTAAGTCTCAGTATTACTACAGAGACTCCATGACTCGGTACTGATGGTTCAGCTTAAACCTTTTCAGACAGGATTTCCACCTGTTAAACTATATGGCCTCGCTAGGCCGCACCGCAATTACCTAATTATATTACTTAACCCCTAATCTGAAAATCGAAACCAGAATATAAAGACTTATATAACACCAGCTATATGAATCTTCCTAGTTTCTCTAAGGATTGGAGCCACCGCATTAACAATGTTAGGTTGAATTGCTCCTGCTACAGAAAGTTCAGGTAAATATTCAAGAGCCTCCAAGCGTTTTTGATCACATTTGTCTACAATCGGGCACATCTTACATTTTTCAGATAATTTTTGATATCCCCATGTCATCCTCTTTTATTTTTCTTCAAACACGACAGGCTTATGAGAATCAACATTTACAGGATTAGATAAACATTCAGCACAAGGTTCATTTACCTCGAGTATTTTTTCGTGCTTACATAAATTACAATATTTATTGAAATATACCTCTTTATAAGCCATAATTTTTCCTCTCTGTTATTTTCCTCTGTAATTAGTTACGTTAAAAGGCTCCTCTTTATAGTCGTTAATATAAATATCTAAGTCATGAAACATTCTGTGTAGAGCGATATAAGATGCTTCGCTATCACTAGTACCCTTCTTAATTATATTCGTAGCAATTGTATTTATCTTATCCAAGTCATCTTGTAGGTTTTCGTTCTCAGTATAAAACTCGCCAATATACTTCCGTATTTTTCGAGCCATTTCTAACTGATCTTTTTCACTTACATCCTTGTATCCACCATAACATATAGTCCCATTATAGAATGTGTGTATATGGTGAATTATATCCCCTGCGTTCTTTCCGCTTATTGTAATAACTGCATCTTCATCTACTGCACTCACTGTTACTTTTGCATCACCAAGGTTATTTTCTATTACTTTTTCTTTTTGCTTATTGCTACACCCAGTTAAAATAATTAACAATAATATTGTACTAACCATAACTATTTTTTTCACAATCTCTCCTTTACCTTTTTACATACTTAGACTTATTGAATTTTTTATCCTTTAATACATGTCTTATATCCAAATTATACCATTACAAAGCCAATCTTTCAATATCAGCATCACACTGCCAATTACAATTACAAGCTCAGTCTCGTTGAAATTATTTGCTTTATTCCCTAGATACTGGTTTATACACACGTTAATAAGTGTTAATAGTCGATTAGTAAAAGCTAGGACTGGTGCGACTGCCTGTCGCACAAAATAGAGCCCCCATTTTTCAGAGGGCTCTGTTAATTATACAATTATACTGTTACTTCGTGTTGAGGGTATACGCATCAACCATGGAACCTAACACGGAGTTCTGAATGTAATATCCAGATGTCTCCACAACCTGACCTGATGGCTGAATGTAACCCCACATTCTCTGTAATGCACCCTTCCAACCAAAGAGGTCTGTGTCCGCCTGAGCAGGTACATAACTCTGACCTCCACCGATGATAACTTTCTGGCCAGTTGTATTTAATGCACCTACCTTGGTATATGTATCACCAGACACTGTGTACAGGTCTGCATTTTGATACTGTGTACGAACTGAGTAGATACTACCAGCCGCAGGAGCATATCTCCAAGCATCACCATACTGTTTGTAGTTAGCCAGCTCCATAGCGATGAATGTACCTGTAAAACCAGAGTCAAGGCTGTAGAGACCCACACCGTCTTTGTTCGGATAGTATCCATACACTCCTACCGGATTGAAAATCGGAACTAAGTGGGTGAACCAGAGTTGTCTGTCTGGGTCATATGTTGAACCCTGCCAGTAAGTACCATAACTTTCTTCAAAGAATACAATCTGTCCATGGTTAAGATTAATCTTACCACTTCCCCCATCTGTAATCTGACACTTTCCTTTGGTTGGATGTATGTATACATACGTATAATGCTTTGCCATGATTAAATCCTCCTAATAAAATATGATTTTTTGGTTTCTTGTTATTTCACTTTTGTTATATATGTAAAGGTGCGCACCTTAACAACTTGATTGTGTTACTTGATGTTTTTTTATAGGACTCCCATTTTTCAGAGGGCCCAATTATTACATAATTAAGCTGTTGTAAACTTTCTTACTACCGGAGCGAGTGTCTGACCATAAATATCATTGATGCCGGTAATAACGATAGCGTCTGCATGTTTATTATTTACAGTTAAGATAGGAATCTCAAATGTTCCACCATGAGGATACCGAATAAGAGCTACTTGCTCACCATTCTTAAATTTAGGAGCGTATACTTCTGTATCTTTTAAGGTGTTAATCGGCAAAAGCATTTGATACTTTTGTTTTGGTAAGGCTGCTGCTTGTAAATGAACTGCTGCTTAATCACAATCATCTGAAAATGATTTTAATAACGCCATCGTAGTTGATCCAATGGTATTTACTTGCACCGAGGAAAGCGTGTTGACCCTCAAAGGTTTAATGCTTGTTGAAGTTCATACAGTACCTCCTCTTTATTTTCTGGATAAATAAAAGCAGCAAACGACATATCATTCATTAGATCAATATAGTAATCTTGATTCGGACGATGACTTCATAATCTTTCATAATACTATTATAGCAGTTTGATCTGTGATTTGTGTGCAGGGTTGATTTATTGTAAACAATCTTATCTCGATACTTTGTAATAATAACTATTGTATTTATATTTATAATCTTCCATATTACAGTAATCACAGATAAAATCATATGTATTACATTTAAGTATTTTTTAAAGCCTTATTCTTACCCTTATCTTCTCCCAGATATTTCGTAATCCTCTTTGACACTCCGCTTCGATCCATATGTAATTTCATTCCGATCTCTTCCTGTGATAAACCATCAACATAGCGGAAGATAAATATCTGTCTGATTTCACTATCCGGTATTGTATATATGTAGTCATGGATCTGACATTCCATTTCTAGAAGTTCTTCCAGTTTACTATTACGCTTCCTTTGCAGTTCATTAATCCATTTCTTACGTCTTTCATTGGCCTCCGTATCAACTCCTGTTATATAAAAATGCTTTTCAATATATGGAAAATGTTTTGAAGATCCCTTCACTCTGTCACTAACCATGGGTACTCCCATTTCTTCTAATCTTTTTATACGAAAGCTAAGGTCTTCAATTTCATTTTTAATTGCTCTGTATTGACTTAATTCATATTCAGTCATCTAAAACATCCTTTCTTATCTGGTACGCTGCCCATAATGCGTACACATTTAAAAACTATCTATAAGTTATCTTTTATTATCTTTAATTAAAATGCTTTTCATATCACAGTTAATGCTTTTTAATTATTAAAATGCTTTCATATTTTTGTTAATGCTTTTCCTTTATTAAAAGGCTATTCATATCTTTGTTAATGCTTTTCCTTTATTAAAACGCTATTCATATCTTTGTTAATGCTTTTCCTTTTATAAAACGCTATTCATATCTTTGTTAGTGCTTTTCCTTTATTAAAATGTTTTCTTATCTTTGTTAATACTTTTTCTTAATTAAAATGCTTTTCATATCTTTGTTAATGCTATTCCTTTATTAAAATGCTTTTCATATCACTGTTAATGCTTTTCCTTCATAAAAATACTTTTATTATCTCTGTTAATATTTTTCTTATATAACCTCCCTTACCCTTCTTAGTTTATTCCATACCAACCGATGCCATATAAACACCTCCTTAACCAATCTCAATTTATTACGTAGCTCGCCAATAGAGATATTTTTATGACAATATCTCTCTTTTGGATAGCTTAAAGGCAAAAGATATCCTATTCCATACAAAAGTATAGATTACATAATGCTATCGCTTAGAGGCATTTATTGTACTGACATAGTACTTCCGCATAATTCCCAATATAATTCCTGCAGCTGAAACACCTGATTTATAAAATATCTCTTTATGAGCTAATTTCGCTTATCTTCTCATTTGTTCCAAAGATTTTCTTCATTAACTGGCTATGTGATGCAGGTATTAACGTTTGAATAATCTATACACTGATCTACCTGAATATATTGATTCCTGCTGTAACATTTATTACCATATAATAATTTGTATTATCGATTATACTCTCTTTCAGCGAGTTGTCAAGCTGTAAGTTTAATCAAAACTATCTCATAGTATATTTTGCTCACTTTTAGCTTGCAAACCACGTGTTTACGTGGTATAATCAGTATGAAAGGTGGGATATCCATGTCAGAAGAAGAAATCAGAAAAATCTTTTCAAGAAACCTGACAAACTTGTTAGAAGAAAAAAACAAATCTCAAAAAGATCTCGTTGATTTTATCGGCGTCAGCTCGTCGACTGTATCGAATTGGTGTACCGGGCAAAAGCTGCCACGTATGGACAAAGTGCAGCAAATCGCTAATTGGCTCGGAGTTAACAACTCCGACCTTCTGGAAAGCAAAAAGGCAGAGCAGCAGATGACCTATGATGAAATGTTTAAGATCTATACCAGAGGTAAGAATTCCTTAACTCCTCAGGAGAAGATGAAATTGGCAAAGATTATATTATCAGACGATAAGGGCTAGAAGAAAATGGATTATGACAGAATAAAGTATACCGTTTATTCAATCTATGAACAGTGTAATATTAAGCAGCTTCCATTTGATTGTTTTCAACTGCTTTCGGACAAAGGCTATATTTGCAAAAAGTACTCCCAATTATCTGAAACAAAATATCAGGCCTGCATGGAACTCAGTCCTGACTCCTGCACGATCGGTGACACCATTTTTTACAATGACAAGAAGTCCTTACGAAGAATTCGCTTTTCCTTGATGCATGAATTAGGACATATTGAATTGAAAACAGAAAACGAAACAGAAGCCAATCTATTTTCCAGCAACATACTATGTCCTTCCATTGCATTACATTTTTCGAAGCTAAATAATATCCGGGAAATATCCAACCTATTTAATATTTCACTCGAATGTGCGAAATACGCGAAGGAATTTTATGAAAAATGGCTTTTTAGTGTTAAGAATTATGGTATGACCGATATAGACACAAAAATCTATCAGCACTTTTATGATCAGGATAGCAGGCAGTTTGTTTTTAAAGAAACCCAGTGTATTTACTGCGATTCGATTATCTATAATTCAAACAAACCAATCTGCAGAAAATGTGATAAGCCCCTAGCTGATCAATCCCTTTTCGATGATCAGCCCATTGATTTGTTAATCGCTGAGAATGCTTGGCTATATAAAGGACTTTAATCGAGTTTTCAAAACGTGATTTTACTGATAAACATAAATCGACCGCACCATTTTATCATTACAAAAATCGACAGAATATAAAGTTTTCTATGTAATCCGCTCCAAACCGGCAGGCAGGAGCAGGAAAATTATTCGATTTGTCTTACGAATTATTTGCAGAAATCCGGAGGAAATGCAGGATTAATTGCATAGAAGTTCCTTGCGTCCAGTTCATCCTGGATTATTCTTAGAGCTTCACCGAATCTCTGGAAGTGAACGATCTCTCTTTCCCTTAAGAATTTGATCGGTTCACATACATCATGATCATGAATTAAGCGAAGAATATTATCATAGGTTACTCTTGCTTTCTGTTCTGCTGCCATATCTTCCACCAGATCTGCAATCGGTTCTCCCTTGCTCTGTAATGTTGTAGAAGAAAATGGTATTCCACCTGCAGCCATTGGCCATATACCCAGAGTATGATCTACATAATAGTTTTGGAAGCCACCTTCCACGATCTGCTCAGGTGTCAGGTCTCTTGTCAACTGATGAACAATAGCACCAACGATTTCCATGTGCCCAAGTTCCTCCGTACCAATATCAGTTAACACACCTGCTACCTTTCTATTGGGCATTGCATAACGCTGCGACAGATAACGTAATGAAGCACCGATTTCCCCATCGGGGCCGCCGTATTGGCTCATGATAACCTGTGCAAGCTTCGCGTTACAATCATCGATTTTTACTGGAAATTGCAATCTCCTTTCATAACTCCACATACACTAGCACCTTCCTTCCCAAGGCCAAGGTTCCTCAACCCATGCCCATCTGTCATCATTCTCAACACGATACCATTCAATCGGACCATAACATTTGGTGTATTCGCGCACTGCTTCATTTCTTACCTTTGAAACTCTGTCCCAATAATCCAAAGCGGCTCTGTCTGTCGGATGAGTATCCAGGAATAATCTTAATTCATCGCAGACAAAGCTGGTTGCTTCTATGCATGCAAATAATTTATCTCTGTTATTACCATCCATCATTTACAACTCCTTCCACGCCATTCTAAATCCAGTTCCTTAAACATTGTTCCTCTTGAAAGGGCCACAAATTCATTCTCATAAAGATTTCTGAAGCGCTGCCAAGGAACATAGGCCATACCAATCGGAAATCTGTCAAAGGCTCCCTCATAATCTTCTCTTTCGCACATGTCATCCGAAGTGTATCCACCGATCATGTCGCTGCAAACAGGATCATTTGGCCTGTACGAGGACATGCTCTTGCGTCCCGTACTGCCATGATAATTCCGCTTATCCATATCTAAGCCACTCCTTTCTTACAATGATTGCATCACAATCACTTAGGCGATTTTCTGTAACCAATACACCTGATAACATGAGAAATCGCTCTGAAACATAAATGAGCAACATACTGGTCATTATGTTGTTCTATATATATTATGAAGTAAGGACAATTCTGTGCCTGTATGCCTGAGGGAAAGCATCCCTTCCATAAATTTTCCTGATAATAGAAATAAATTTTCCTTGTCCTGCAATAAAGCCAGGAATGTTCCGAAAACATTGACAATAAAGGCTTTATCATATAATATTTAACTATAACTTTTGACGAAGGAAGTATACATATGTATCATTTTATAATAAATCCGAAATCAAGCTCAGGAAGAGGCATCCGGTATTGGTGGACCGTAAAAAGTGAATTGGATAAGAGAGAAGTTCCCTATACAGCAACCTTTACAAAATATATGGGACATGCTACGGAGCTTACCAGACAGATATGCAAAGAGAATGCCGGCATTAAGAATATCGTGGTTCTTGGCGGTGACGGAACCTTGAATGAAGTAATCAACGGTATTGATAATTACTCTGAGGTTCTCCTTGGTTATATCCCTTCCGGCTCCAGCAATGATTTAGCCAGAAGTCTTAAGATACCTAAGAATCCGGTTGAGGCTCTTAATAATATTCTTAAGCCCGTACGTTTCAAGTATTTAGATCATGGTATTATACAATTTATTGACGCTGAGGTTACTCCCAGAAAATTCTCCTGCTCCAGCGGTATGGGGTATGATGCTAATGTATGTAATGAGGTACAATCCTCTCCATTAAAGAAAAGACTAAACCGCTTTGGTGCAGGCAAATTCGTCTATATTGCCATCGCAATCAAGCAGCTGCTAACAGCAAAACGTATTGATGCTGCCGTTACTGTCGATGGTGTTAAGAAAGGTACATATCAGAAAATACTGCTCATTTCCAGCATGATTCACAAATACGAGGGCGGCGGTCTTCTTATGGCTCCTCATGCCGATCCCTGTGATGGCAAACTAAGCGTATGTCTGGTTCATGGGTTAAGCACCTTAAGAGCATTTACCCTGCTGCCAACCATATTTACCGGAAAGCACATAAAGCATAAAGGGGTTGAAGCTTTCCATTGTTCTGACATCGAGATTATCATGAATAATGCTACTGCTGTCCATACGGACGGTGAAATTCCAGCGATATGCAAGCATATTAAAGTTAGCTGCATTCCGGAACAGATACGGATGATATTATAGGAAAGAAGGCGTTGTTATGCAAAGGCGGATGAATATCCAGGCTTCATCGTTAATTATCCTTTTAAGTGTACTTACAATTTTGGTTCAATTTACTGCGTATTATTTCATTGAGGCAAATTATATCATATGGGGTGCAGCCTGCATCATCACCATCGTCTGCTGCCATATTCTTCAGGAAGAGACCTCTACCTATGAAGCGTGCTTCCAGTATTCGTTTTTAACCCTGTTTATCAGTCTTGTCATCCTTGTGGTAACTTATTTTGGTAATGTACAGGATTTCCTGCCGTATTCCTCGATTATGCTTGGAATAGCCGTCATTAACTGGTTCCTTCCATTGCTTCATTGCTTTATCCGATATATGCTGGAATATGGTACCAAGGTTGATGATTTTAATGAATTTTACCGAAATACCAGCATCCTGTTCCTTGTCATATACCTGTCAGTGATCTTCTACGGTGCTTTTGTAAAGAATTCCTTCCCCTGGGCTTACCCTCTCACTTATGACACCTATAATCTCATGCCCTTCGGAATTCTTTCAACACAAATCGAAGATTACCTGTATGGCAACATTCCGCTCAGTGATATCATTACATATCTTCTAAGCCGAACTCTTGTGTTCCTGCCATATGGCTTCTACATCACCTTGTTGCTTCGCAGACAGGCACGTCTGGCGAGA
>DATMUM010000084.1:0-8283 GCA_035564175.1 Mobilitalea sp. | reverse complement strand
GCAGGAATCCATCCGAAGAGGAAGCGTCAGACGATGACGGAGGAAGATAAGGAGAAACTATTTGCCTCAATTAAATCAACCTTATCTGAAATCATAAGCAAAGGTGGCAGAGATACGGAGAAGGATTTATACGGCAATAACGGCGGATATAGTACGAAACTCAGCAAACTAACCGTGGACAAGCCTTGTCCAATCTGCAGCAATCTTATTCAAAAGGAAGCATACCTGGGAGGCAGCATTTATTATTGTATTGGTTGTCAGCATTAATATCTTCCTCATACTATTATTTTTCCAAGCGGGGCCGGGATGGATCACATTCCGGCTTTTTGACGTTATTCACGGATTGGGACAGCTTCCATAAATAATAACATTCTTCTCTAGACATATGATCAGCCAGGAGAGGCATCATTGATCCTAGAACTTTACCATCCATTCGCTGATCCCGGAGAGTTTCCAGATGCTCCATAAATGAACTGATGGCATTATTTGCCTGTTCATTGAGCTTTTCCAGTGAAGGAAAGGTAGTTAGCATGGTCCTTAAGTATCCATTCATTGTCATGGCTTTAAGAAATAAATCCTGAAATTGAATTTCGTACCGGTAGGACTGGTCAATTATATTTTTTTCTACATAATCTGATGTGGCAGCTAAAGTTGCGGCATGCGAAGCGGCATCAGAAAGCCAGAGCATATGATAGTGAAGAGGATGTAACAGAGGATTTTGCCCATTCATCAGAGAATTAAGAATAAACATATATTCCTCTAATTCGTTTATCATTCCGTTGATGAAGGAAGAGGAAAGACTTGATTTAAGCTCGGGAGTAAGTGACATGGAAAGCAGCTCTAGCTTGAACTCCCTCAGTCTATATGTTGCTTCATATGCTTTGCGGTTTAATTCATGTACTTCTGTTTCTGATAACTGTTTATGGGACTGATTCAGAAGCTGGTCAAACAGAAGGATGAATTGCTGAGCTAATGTTATTAATTCAGACTCTGTGGGAGCAAGGGAGAAGAAGATAAAGCGTGCATGATCACCCATAATCTGCAACCAGAAGCGGTGTTCTGACAATTTATTATCAACAAAAGAATTTATTTCCAATAGTACACCTTCCTATAAATCAATTCATATAAATATATGCAGTATTCAAAAAAATAGATAATAAATCATAGTTTCACTATTTGATTTATTGACTTTAAGGCATGATGCATCTATACTGGCAATGACTACGAAATTCATGAAAATCATATGGATATTAACCATTAATAGGACGGTACGGATATGGAACTTACATTACAGATGTTTCTCATTGTTTGCCCCTTGGTATTCCTGGCGGGGTTGATGGATGCTATTGCAGGAGGCGGAGGTCTGATATCACTTCCGGCATATATCATTGCAGGCTTACCTCCGCATTTTGCCATAGGTACCAATAAATTATCCTCAGCAGTCGGAACCTCTGTATCAACTGCAAGATATTGCAGAAACAAGTATGTTGACTGGGGAGTAGCAATACCCTCAGTGATTCTAGCATTGATCGGATCGGCGATTGGTGCCAACATTGCCTTACTGATAGATGAGAAAATCATGAAATATATGCTGGTTATCATCCTGCCTTTCATAGCGGTCTATGTATTACGCGCCAGAAGGATGAAAGAGGATCAGCAAAAGGAAACCATCTCAAGAAAAAAGGTATATCTGATTGCCTGCGTTGCTTCCTTTGTGATAGGAGCATATGATGGCTTTTATGGTCCCGGTACCGGTTCCTTTCTGATACTTATTTATACCAGCCTCGCTAAAATGGATATCAAAATAGCCTCTGGCAACACGAAGCTGGTTAATCTTTCTTCTAATATCGCAGCACTTGTCACTTTCCTGTTGAATGGAAAGATCATATTTCTACTCGGTATTACGGCGGCAGTATTCAGCATCGCAGGTCATTATATCGGTGCCGGTCTTGTAATCAAAAACGGACATAAGGTCATCCGGCCGATTATACTATTTGTATTATTGCTGTTATTCATTAAAGTGATTTTAGGGAAATAATTCAGAGCTGTATTATAAAATGCAATAAGATTTCAGGGAAATAATTCAGAGTTGAATTATATAATACAATAAAAATTCCTAGATGATAAAAAAGGGAAAACATTACTTTGCAATATTCACAGTTCTTAGTGATTATTACGCGGCAATGTTTTCCCTTTATCTAATTATGCCCGGAAGCCCCGGCCAACGATTTCACTGGTATTGGTTATCATGATAAATGCACTGGGATCATTCTGTCTGATATATTTTCTTAGATTTACGGCTTGCGAGCGGTTCATTACGGTATAGATAATTTTTTTCTCTTTCTCTGAGAAAGCACCTTTAGCATCAACGACAGTTGCACTGCGGTGTATGTTTTTCAGGATGTAATCACAGATTGGCTTTGGATTCTCACATATGATGGTTAGATATTTATTTAAGTTCAGGTTCTCAATTACGGTATCTACCAGGGTTGATTTCAGGAATAAACCAAGGATGGAGAAGAGACCGATGGTAAGGCCGAATACCGGGAAAGTCAGCATTGTTAATGAAAAATCACTGATTAATAAGGAACGACCGATATCGATGTTAGTATACTTCTTCAGCATCATGGCAATAACGTCCGTACCGCCGGTTGAAGCGCCGATGTTGAACAGGATGGCGGCTCCTATCGAAGGCAATAAGACGGCAAAGGCAAGCTCCAGCACGGGCTGATCCGTCAGTGGTTTATTCAGTGGAATGACGACTTCAAGCACCTTCAAAGCAACGGATAAAAGGACACAGCCATATAATGTTCGGGTGCCGATACCTTTCCCAAGGAAGATATAACCAACCACTAGAAGAATCCCGTTAATGATCAATACGATGGTGCCCGAACTGATCGATCCGTTTAAAACCCGGCTCAGTATAATGGCAGCGCCGGTTACTCCGCCAATCGAAAAATGATTGGGGAATTTAAAGAAATATACTCCAGTCACGACCATTATTACGCCCAGTGTGATTAGGGAATAATCTTTTATAAATTGAACTGCTTTATTGTTCTGTTCCACTTGTTGCCCTCCTTAAGAACCCTGATCTTTTGTAATCCTGATAAAAGTATGATATTTCTGGAATAAAAAGTCAAGGGTATTCATGATTTCGTACTGAAAAGAATATAGTTAACTAAAATAAAGAAAAATTATTATTATTAGTTGCCAATTGGAAAATAATACATTATAATATTTGCGTATCGATGGAATTTTATACCCTTTTGCCATATAATATATTTTTGTATGAAACTTAAATTTTATATGGTTACGATCGAAAGGAGATGTTGTTAATATGTCAAATACCTTAATGGTGAGTGTTGACTGACAACTTCATATAGGGCATGATGAGGAGAAGCTGAGGTGCAATAACCTCTTTTTTCATGATGCCGTATTATTGTAACCTTTCGTAAAATGATGACTTATGTGCAGATAAATTGAACCGCAGAAGCAGTAGTTTTGTAAGGCTGCTTTATGCGGTATTTTTATGCCCTTTTTGAAGGGAATGTAAGGAAGGAACTGAACTATTTGAAAGGAGAGATGATAATATGAAGTTAACAAAGAGCTATAACAAAGAAAGCATTGATTTAATTTTATTTAGAGCAAACAACAAACAGATTATGAAATTATTCATGGAGGATTACGATGATCGATTTAAAGAATTATGGTTATACAGAGAGATATCTGGCTGATAATACAGATGGCTGCATTCCGGCTAGAATTACACAGGTTCTGAGAGAGATGTATAAGGTGGTTTCAATGAACGGAGAAAGTAATGCGCGGTTGAAGGGTTCCTTATATAACAATACCGAAGCTGCCCAGGACTTTCCTGCCGTAGGTGATTTTGTTCTTATAAAATATAATGAAATTGGAGATTCACAGATTATCAAGGTGCTGCCCCGCAAATCCAAGTTTTCCAGGCCTGATTATTCCGGTCACGCGGCTGGTTATGTTAAGACAATATTAGAGCAGGTAGTGGCAGCTAATTTCGATTATGTGTTTATTATGGCTTCGTTAAATTATGATTTTAACGTTAACCGCATACTCAGATATATAACAGTTGCTTGGGAAAGCGGCGGCATACCTGTTGTAATTCTGACAAAGGCTGATCTGGTCGAGGATAATGAAAATCAATTGAAACAGGTCCGGGAACAAGTCATAGGTGTGGATGTCATCGCACTTAGCTCCGTAACAGGGAAAGGCCTAGAACAGCTGAATGCGTATCTGAAACCGGAGAAAACGATCGTGTTCTTAGGATCTTCGGGTGTAGGAAAATCAACGTTGGTTAATGCCCTGGCTGGAGAAGAAATCATGTACGTGAACACAATCCGTGAGGATGACAGTAAGGGCAGGCATACAACAACGCACCGCCAGCTGATTTTATTAAAGAACCAGGTGATGATTATTGATACTCCGGGAATGAGGGAGCTTGGTATGTGGGATATCGAGGAAGGCTTGGGAGAAGCATTTTCGGATGTTGAAGAATTAATATTAGCTTGTCGTTTCTCGGATTGTACCCACCGAAATGAACCTGGCTGTGCGGTGATGGCGGCAATCAGGGGAGGAACCCTGGAACAGTCCCGCTGGAAAAACTATCTCCAGCTGAAGGGGGAAGCAAGGTTTTCCGAGAATAAGTCAGTATATTTAAGAGAGAAGAAGGAGTTTCATAAGAAAATCAACAGGGATGCCAGAAGCAGACAGAAGGTAGGAGGTAAGAAATGAAGATCATAGATTTTAGTGATAACCATATCGAGAGTGCTATGAAGATTGCAATAGACAATTATGAAGAAGAACAACGTTATGTTCCTATTTTACCCAAGATTACGGCAGTACCTGATTTGAAGCATTTTGCAGAGAACCGTCTGGGGGTTGCTGCTTTTGACGATGACAGGATGCTGGGTTTCTTGTGTGCCTATTCACCTCATGAGGATGTCTTTGGAACCACTGGTGTCAGGGGTACTTTCTCGCCGATACATGTCCATGGAGTAATAGCTTCATCGGAGCTGGAAAGAAAAGGCTCCGGCAGCAGATACAGCAAGGACCGGATTTATTCCTTACTATATCAGGAGGCTTCCAGAAAGTGGGTAAAGGAAGGTATTCGAAGTCATGCAATTGGCCTTTATACCCACGATAAGGAGGCGGTGAATTGTTTCTTTTACAATGGCTTCGGACTTCGCTGCATCGATGCCGTCCGGTCGTTAGATGCAGCTCTTGCCCCAGTTGAGATTACAGGCTTACATTCACCGGATGTGGAATATTGTGAGGTAGACAAAGAGGAATGGGGTAAGCTTCTTATATTTCATAATGGTTTGATTGAGCATCTTGGTGCTGCTCCCACTTTTATGAAATTTAAGCCGATGGATGAAGCAGAGCTTTACCGGAGAACCTCTGAGGATACAAGATATTTTGCTGCTAAGGTACAGGGGAGTTATATTGCTTATATCAAGCTTAGCGGGGAAGGAGAGAATTTTGCCACAGCAGACCAGGGAATGATGAATATATGCGGAGCTTATTGCAATCCGATTTACCGGGGAAGTGGAATTTATCATAACCTGTTATCCTATCTTACATTAACCTTAAAGAAAGAAGGGTATCAGCTTCTGGGGGTGGATTGTGAAAGCTTTAACCCGACGGCTCGCGGCTTCTGGCTCAAACATTTTCAGGAATATACCCACAGTTTAGTCCGAAGGATTGATGATAAGGCAATCGATTGAATCATTCGTATAACAAATATGAAATAAAGGATTAGTATGAAAAGAATTTTGAAAGAGCCAAAATTCTTGGAAAGAACTCCAAAATGAAATCCATTGGAATTTCATTTTGAACTTCTTTCAGTTACTGATTATGATGCCGCAAGCGGTATCATGGCCGCTAGTATGATGACCGGGTGCTGAAAAGACAGATAATTTTTTCAGTATCCGGTTTTTGCTTGAACTGGAAGATAATACATATGAAAAAAGGGAACAGTTCGTTTTCGCCGGGCGTCTAATGTATGTAAACGAGATATGAGAGGAGGTCATAAATAGTAATACTCTTTCGGTACCAAAAGAGATTACTTGGTGAATTCATAATATAAAATTCAATCAGACCATACCAATAACCAATAGAATGACAAATATCAATGATTTGTGAATGATACAGAAGATAATATAAGGAAGGATTACATATTCCCTATAGTGGAATGCAAGAAAGAATGATACTGTAACTTACACATATTAAAATACTGCCTGAGGCAGCGGAATGGAGTAATATATGATGAAATCAAAATTAGTTAAGGCATTGATGTTAGGTATATGCATGTCGGCGTTAACAAGCGGAACCGCATTTGCACAAATGGCTGCAAGTACTCAGCCTGCGATGGGTTTAGCAGAACAGTCAGATGCAACTAAGGCATTATTTATTAAACAAGATGAAATTGATCAATATATATTTACAGATCATGCGAAAGAACTCGCGGATAAAGGAATAACCGTTAATTATACAGGAGTTGCCGACCAATATGTTGAAATCGGTATTTCACCGTATACAGATGCTAATGCTAATTATCTGTACAATATCTTTGGCAAGGACATGGTAAAGGTAGTTGCTTATGATGAAAGCGTTATGTACGCTACAACAGCAGTTGCGGAGCCCAGTACTGCTGTTTCCGGAACAGGACAAGCAGAGGCTGGAACAGGACAAGCAGTGGCTGGAACAGTAACATCAGCAGGAGCTGGAACAGTAACTTCGGCAGGAGTATCGGGAACTGGTACCACTGAAACAGGTACTGTTGATGCAGGTACGATGACAACAACGACTGTTAATGATGCAGGTAATGCTATGACCAATCCGGCAACAGCTGAGGTTGGAGCTCCTGACAAAGCAGTACCTTATTCAGTAGAAACAGCTCCGAATGCTTCTGTTTCCAGTGATGCTGCTGCAGCGGCAGATGGAAGGGTTTATAAGTCCGGTGAGGTTCAAAGCCAGACTAACAGTGCAAACCAGACAGCAGATGATCAGGTTATGTATGCGACCGGAAATGCAGCATATCCGGAAAGCGCTGATGTTCAGACCGTATCTGCAGCAGATCATTCAAAAGCGGTAAAAAGTAGTGTTGATGAAACCTCAAGTGGTATATCTGCTCCCTTGATGATATTAGTAATTGCAGGAGTTGCAGCTTTGGCAGGCGGAACAATTCTTATAACCAATAAGAAAAAGAATACAAAGTAATAATTTATGCTTAAGAGGGGTTGTCCTTTGACAGCCCCTCTTTTAAAATGCTCTGCTCTGGGAATATCATTCCTTATTTTATTCATTTTCTTAGATCTTTTGTTCATTCCTATAATATATAAAAACACAGCAGATTTTTTATTTCATCGAAAAATAGAGTTTAAAAATGGTTGTTCAAGGGAAAATTAATAATAAGCTTGTAGATTTTCAGAAAGAAGGATGCAGGATGGTTGTAAAGGAATATGATAGAGCCCATACATTTCTTGAGGAAAATGAAGTGGCTCTGCTTGAAAGAGAAGCAGTAAGCCAGGTGATACTTTATAATGCGTATCAAAGCCGGAATATTAACATAGTTGAAAAGGGTATCTTCGGTGTGGTGAAAGACGAAGAGAAAACGATTCTGCTTTTTTGCAATCTTATTCCTCATAATCTTGTAATCTGCGTAGCCAATCAGGAAAATGCTGTAGTTGCTGCAGCATTTCTGGCTGACTACCTTGGAAACAGCCGTGTAATGATCACAGGAATTAACGCCAGAAATGATGTCTGCGTGAGCTTCATGGAACAATATAAAAAACATATCAATTGTTCATTTACCGAAAAAGTAGGTACTGATATCATGGAAATCCGTAAAGTGAATGATATAAAACCGGTTGAAGGCAGCCAACGGCTGGCAGAGCTAGGGGACCTAAAACTAATAGCAGAATGGATGATTGAATATCAGATCGAAGCCTTGACTAATGAAATGGATTATGAAGCTGCCTTAAAGAAGGCAACCAAATACATTGATGAAGACAGGATATATCTTTATGAAAATGATGAGCATCAGGTGGTTTCAATGGCCATTGCAGCAAGAAAGCTTGTTCATGGAATGGCAATAACCTATGTGTTCACTCCGGAGATCTTTCGCGGTAAAGGTTATGCTGCGGCCAACATGTATTATTTAAGCAGGGAATTATTGGAGCAGGGCTTCTCATTCTGTACCCTGTTTGTAGATAAGAAGAACCCTCTTTCCAGCCGGGCATACGAAAAAGT
>DATMUM010000083.1:0-2766 GCA_035564175.1 Mobilitalea sp. | reverse complement strand
GCTCCTTGGGTAATCCAGCGTTTCGGTGATATCAATATGTTGGTTAACCAGTCCCTCGATCCATTGGTAAGTGCTTACTTTAAAGATGTAGCACAGACAAAGACCTTGATTGAATTAATTCAGGAACGTAGTGAAATCCGTGAAAGAGCGGTATCTGAGATGAAGGAGAAGTTCCAGAAATATAACCTTCAGTTAGAAGAAGTTCTGATCGGTACTCCGAAGTCTCCGGTTGCAGACGTTCAGATTGAAAATATCTTAACCCAGTTACGTGAAAGACAGATTGCGGAGGAGAAGAAGGTAACGTATCAAAAGCAGCAATCCGCAGCGGAAAGCGAGAAATCACTGCGTGAAGCTCAGGCGGTTGCTGAGCAGCAAAGCTTCCTAACCAAATCTAAGATCCAGATTGATATTGAACGTAACAGCGGTGCTGCTCTTGCCAGCAAGGCTGAACAGGAAGCAAATCAGATCGTTGCTCTTGCGAAAGCGAATGCTTCCAGAATTACTTTAGAGGGTGAAGCAGAAGCATCCAAGGAAACCAACGTTGGTCTTGCTAAGGCCCGTGCAATCGATGCACAGGTTAAAGCTTACGGCGGAGCAGAATTCAGGGTTATCCAGGAAGTTACCGATAAACTTGCCGACGCCATCAAGAATTCGAACGTTGATATCGTTCCGAAGACAATGGTTAACATGGGCGGCCAGGGAAATGGAGATAACGGCAGCACCGGTACGATTCTGGATACCTTATTAAAGTTCATCACATTGGATAAGCTTGGAGTATCTTTGGACCGAAAAGACAGCCAAACAGAGTCGGAACCGTTCGTTGCGGAGCTTCCCGCACAAGCAGATGCAAAATCGGTACAGCCGGAAGCATAGTTTTAATATGAACGACTCAAACTCTGAGCTAAGGCACCATTCTGAAAATATATCAACAATGGTTCTATAATCTCGTGAACCGGAGAAACACGCTATGCGAGTTTATCCGGTTCACGCAAATAAGAATCCCCGCAGAGAAAGATCTGCGGGGACTTTTAGATTTATTCATTTTAATTACATTATGTATTCAATTATCAACTACGGTTGAGTATTCGTTTTTCTTGAATTTTTTTTATCCTTCACGAAACGTACATTTGAAAAGGTGGTACTTTTCAAGCGCAGCTGCTCACCCTGCCTTTTCGCTATAAATCTACTCAGATTTCTGTTCTTTTCATTGAATTTGCATCCATATAAGAAGGAATTTAGATTTTCTAAAAATTCTTTTCTGACCACAATACCGGATAAATGGATGATAGCTTTTTCATCCTTCAGCTTCAAACGGACGCTGCGGTCAATATCAATTTCCTCAGGTGTTATAAAAGCAACTCCGGTTTCACTGATATCCTTCACTAGAACGGAGAGTGCTGTCAGACCGGTTTTTGTATTGACATAAAGAGGCATATCTTCGCCAATAAACATCCGGTAGGAATCTCTGCGGTTATAAGGTTTCCCTTCTCCGAAAATCTCTATTTTATGATAGATGTCACCATCATATTTAACTAATTTTACAATAGCATTCTCCCAAACAAATAATCTACCATCGAATTTATATAGAAAGTTAAGCTGGCAATTATCGGAGAAGCCAATTGTCTGCCCGTTTGATGTGATTGTATTAACTAAAATGGAGTTGTTTTTAATATCTACGATGTTAGTTCGAAAGGACATAGTTTGCCCATTGGCTTTTACTTCAACTTCTGCATCTCCGCCTATGACAATATCGTCAATCTGCAAACAATCACCCCCTATAAAGCTAATATATCAATCTTTAGTATATAACATATTGGTATAAATTACAACTTAAAAACTCATCCATAGCTATAAGTTTGTATAAATCGTCAAGAAAACTGATATTATTTAACAATTTTTCTATAAAATATCCAAATAAAATAGGACTATGACATGTATAAAATTGGAAAATAAAGCCCAAAAGTTTATATAATGTACCTTACGTTTCTGAGGCATCTGAATAATATTAAGGAAAGACACATATGATTACTCATGTTGCAGTTACTTAATGAACAAAATGTGCAATAGGATGATATAAGTTACCCATATGCCTAGTTTTATATTGACAAAATAGCTTAAGTGCTGTTATCATCATAATATCATAAGGGCAAAGGAGTTCCTGTAACCAGGTACTTTGCCCTCTTTTTCATACAAAAAAGTAATTTTACAGATGAATGAATTGATAGTTCGATTCATCTCATTAATGAGAAAAGCAGATTTCTGTTTTATCTCGTTACTTTGGTATATTAAATATAGGAGGAGTGATGGGAATGAAGCATAATACGAAGCAGGATATTATCAGAATGGTAAAAGAAGATGATGTGGAATTCATCAGGCTGCAATTTACGGATATGTTCGGAAATATGAAAAATGTAGCGATAACAACAAGTCAATTGGAAAGAGCATTAAATAATGAGTGTATGTTTGATGGTTCATCAATTGAAGGTTTTGTAAGGATTGAGGAATCCGATATGTATCTCCATCCGGATCTTGATACTTATGTTACTTTCCCTTGGAGACCGCAGCAGGGTAAGGTGGCAAGGCTGATTTGCGATGTCTCTACCGTGGATGGTAAGCCATTTGAAGGTGATCCAAGGTATGTATTAGAGAAGGTTATCAAGGAAGCGGCTGATATGGGCTATACCTTTGATGTTGGTCCGGAGCTTGAGTTCTTCCTGTTTGATCAGAATGAGAATGGACTACCTACGACGAATTCATATGAAAAGG
>DATMUM010000082.1:0-2397 GCA_035564175.1 Mobilitalea sp. | reverse complement strand
TCCTTTCGTAATTATTGTGTGGGTAATTCAATTATTAACGAAAAAATAGGGGGTCATTGTTTTTTTGTAAAAAAAGATAGTGTAACCCTTGAAAATAAAGGTTTTGAAAGAAAAACAGGGGTGTCAGACTTGACACTACCTTGAGAGATGGGGAGGAATAGGAATGAGAATTCTTATGAAAATGATATTGATGGATCTGAAACGAAGAACCAAGGATGGCTTTGTTCTTGGGTATAATATAATTTTTCCAATCCTGATGATTATTTTGCTGGGCTACCTGACATCCGGCAATTATGGAAAGCATTTTACCGGTTATCAATATTATTCGGTAGTCATGCTTCCCTTCTGCATCGCTATGGCAATGATCACTGCCGCCTACGCAGGCAAAGATGAAGCCTATAAGAAGACAGCGGTGCGTTTTTTATTTTCACCTGTGTCAAGAATACAGATCGTATTATCCAAGCTGATATCCTGCGCCCTCACAATCTGCATCTGTAATTTGGTAGTGCTGATCATTGCTAAGCTTGCATTTGGACTTCCTGCTGATCTTGGGCTAATACCTATATTCCTTTTACTGGCTTCAGAAACCTTTGCCGTCTGTGCTGCCGGATTATTGATCGGATTAGGGATGAAGAACTTTATTTTAATTAAAAATCTGCTCAATATACCAATTTGCCTGGCAGCAATCCTCGCCGGTTCCTTTTATCCGATCGGAACCCTGAATTCCAGGCTCGAGCTGGTATTGAAGCTCTCACCTTTGACCTGGATGAACAGGAGTATTTTCTTATTCTTATATGATAATAATTTATCCCTGCTTTGGAAAACTGCTTTGATATTCTTTGTCACGGGATTGGGATTAACGTTATTGGCTGTAACATTTTTTAAAAAGGAGGAATTCATATATGGGGATTTACCTGGTTATGAAAAATAATTTCAAGCGGAGCTTTCGCCATAAGGCGTTATTCGCTGTAACATTTATACTGCCGGTAATCCTGTGTATCATCACAGGTGCAATAAGATTTGGCCATTCATCCATCAGAGTAGGAATTCTTGGGTTGGATACGAATTCCTACTTATCAGCAGACCGGAAAGAGGTATATGAAATCTTGAATAAGTCAGATGGACTAACGTATGGCGCAGCAAGTAAGGGAACATTTCAGACGGACTTAATCCTGGGCAAATTCCATATAATCTTGGATTACAGTAAGAGCAGGACGATCAACAGCTTTCAACTGTTAGGCAATCAGGATGAGGGAAAGCTGCTCCAATTAGAGAAAATAGTTAAGGAGGCTGTTACGAAGAAGCAACCCGTCACTTTAACTGGATTAAAACCTAAAGGGCTATCCGTCACGGAGCGAAGTATAACGATAATTCTTACTTTATTCATGGTTCTATCAACCGTCCATGCTTCTGGAATCATCCGGGATAAGCAAAACGGAATCGTACTGAGATATCAGTTTGCAAAGCTTGGCAGCACCGGTTATGCAGCAGGCTATACGATATATAATTTTCTGATCATCTATGCTCAGGTGTTGTTATGCATGATGGCTTTGTTGTTTATCCAAAAGGGCTTTTCACTTGATTCCAGGGAATTATTTATCATATCATTATTGATTGCCGTGATATCTGCAGGTTTTTCCATGCTGATATGTCTTGGAAGCAAAAGTGAGGTACAATCGAACATAATGGCTTCCGCGCTGGCAGTAGTGTTCTCCTTACTTGGGGGAACCTTTGTGGCAATCGATGCAATGCCCGGTCTGCTTAGGATACTAAGCTTTATCAGTCCGGACCGTTGGATGGTTGAGCTGCTAAGAGTGTTGTAATTATTTATTACATGGGTTAATTAATCTATTTCCAATCCTTTTCTAGGAAAGAATTAATGGTCTGGGAAGAGAAGTTATGTTATAATATGGAAATAACGGCTGGCCTGTTCTCTGATAAATATGCTGTGATGAACAGGATATGGCTTGGAAAAGGGAAGGAAATAGAGTGAAAAATCTTGATTTTTCATAAAGTGAATTGTCTACAATTCACTTTGCAAATATTGTGCTTGCAGCCCAAGGTTTGCAGGTTTTGAAGAAAGGTATGGTAATTTATATGTACGATATGATTAATCAGCAACTGGAAGAAGCTAGACAGAAGCTTTTTCGTTTACAAAAAGTCAAATCCATGATTGAAGAACGTAATATTCAGAAGAAGCAGTTGGAGCGGAAGGCATCCGAATTTAAGGAAATACTTGAGAAAGAAGAGATTGATGTAGAAAAACTGGAGGGGAAAAGCCTTACTCATATTTTCCATAGTGTACTTGGCAACCTGCAGGATAAACTGCAAAAGGAGCAGCAGGAGGCTCTTGCAGCACAGCTCAAATATGATCAGGCAGTCCGTGATCTGGGGGAG
>DATMUM010000081.1:0-6098 GCA_035564175.1 Mobilitalea sp. | reverse complement strand
TCTATATCTGGCATCCTCCTTAACTCCAATCCGGACTGTGATATAATCCTGCCGGTCAAGCACAAATTCCTTTAATAAATGCTCGCTTGTCTTCTCATCGTCGATATAGCAGCCCTGCTCCGTTATCTTCCACGTCTTTAGCATGCCATACTGCGTATTCTTGTCCGGCCACCATACCGGGTTTAATTTACCTCTGCGGCCTCCGAAATCACTCTGGCAAGTCCAGGTTCCAACCTCCAGGCTATTCACCCATAATGTAATATCCGAAGGATAATCCAGATTATATTCATGGTCCTCAGAGCATACCTCTGCAGACAATTCCAGTCTCTTTACCACTTTATCGGTCAAGGAATTGGTAGGGAAACGATATTCAATATAACCATGTCCCAGCCAGATTAGCTGAGCCTCCACCCGTTCCGGAAGATAATAGCAGCGCGGGTCATCCTCCGACCCGATAGGACCCTTGCTGCTTACAATACCGCAGGTAGGTTGGATTTTATAGTCAACATAGCTGCCGATGGGCATCTTTATGATGGTTTCATCCTGTTCCAGATTTCTGGTTGTGTTAAGCTCTACATAAATATGATCCAGCACGATATGGCACACCTTCATGGAACCACGGATCCCTGGCTGCAGGCTCGTCTTAATCATGCCTGCTTCCTCCAGTACCTTTACATGGGCAGCGGATGAAGAGGCCGGAATATCTAGGATTTCGGCTATTTCGTTCACATTCAGATCCTTAAACCGCAGATGCCTCAGTATCTCAATTCGTGTTTCGGAAGACAGGGCCTTTGCGACATTCGCCAAATGTTCGGTATCATCAAGATTCATTTTAATCGTCTGTATCATGGAAACATCCCTCTTATTTTATTATTATACTAGTCTTTTACCGTAACACATCCTATACCTATATTTAACTCAATCTGTGATTGTAATATATTATACAGAAAATGTGCAATAAAACAAATTAATTAAAGGTATGCCTATAAAGCGGCCTAGTATTACTACACTTTATAGCTCTGATTACACTTCATCCTTTTCATTACCCAGTATCTGTATCCCACGATGCTCTACTGCTGTTGAGAAGACTATCTGGGTACTTGTCTTTCCGAACTTCTGTACATCGCCGATAAAGGCATCCAAATCCATCGTGCTTGGAAAACTCACTTTAATCAGCATCGAATAATTACCTGTTACACAATTACATTCCATGACATTGGGACACGCCTTGATAAACGGGTAAAACTCCGGCTTCTGTGCCGGTGCAACCTCCAGATTGACAAATGCAGTAATGTGATGTCCTAATTTGAGCCAGTTAATCTCGGTATGATATCCCTTGATAATTCCCTTCTTTTCCAAGCGCTCTATTCTTGCCGCTACCGCAGGAGAGGATAAATATACCTTTTCAGCCAGCTGCTTCAAAGGTACTCTTGCATTTTCCTGAAGCATGATTAATAACTGCTTATCGATATGATCCATTTGATATCCTGTTCCCCCTAAATCCATCTAATTTATATAAAGCTTATCTTATTTCTAATGAACATATTTATTCTAATACCTCAGTAACCATATTGCAACAATTATTAAAATGAAACCCTTCTGACTGATAATTTTCGTTCCTTTTACTCAGATTATTCAAAAAGACATCGGAAACAAAAACAGCACACGATCGATAGACTGTTGAACTTCTACCCGACCGTATGCTATTTCATTATCATGTATTCAAGATTATTTATTAATATAGCTTTCAAAACCGGAGCTGTAAACTATTTCTCCATCCTTTTCCACCCACATCGCTTCAACTCCCGGAAGTGATTCAATCAGTTTCTTTCCATCCTCCAATGACATACTAAATACGGTTGTGGATAGAGCGTCTGCCAAGCCTGAATCCTCACAAATAATTGATACTGCAGTGAAATACTCAGCTGGCATCAACGTATCCGGATCAATGATATGGTGGTATCTTTTACCGTCGACAGTATAATATCGTTCATAATCTCCACTGGAAACAAGGGATAAGTTCTCCAATTCAGTTATCATCAGATATTTATCTTTACTTTCCAGATCAGGGTTTTGAATACCGACATTCCAGGCCTTCTGCTTTTCTTCTCTGCTTCCGATTGCACGGACATTACCACCAACACTCAGAAGCAGGCTGGTATAGCCTTTATCAATCATATACTGGGCTACCCTCTCTGTAGCGTATCCCTTACCAATCGCGCCGACATCCAATCTCATCTCCGGGTCCTCAAGATATACCGTACTATCCTTCTCATTAATAATCACCTTATTCATGTCGGTATGCTGAGCCTTTTCTTTCAGAACGTCTATCGGAGGCAGCTCGGCTTTATCCGGATCATCAAGTCCTTCTTCCCGGTACTGATGCCAAACAGCAAGGACTGAGCCGAAGGCAATATTGACCTTTCCGCCAGACAGATCATAAGCTTTTTGCCCAAGTTTTAGCAGATCAATAATTTTCTGATCCACTTTCACCGGAGCAATTCCTGCATTATCATTAATGGTCTTGATGTTATTAATTCTTTCATAATCATTGTAGATATCATACAATTCATGATAAACCTTCAATTCGTCATAGATCATCTGAGCGGTCTGCGAAAAGGTTGCTTTATCCTTAGCATAACCGATAATTGTAGTTGCGGTATCAAACAGTTCTAAAAACTGTGCCTGGTAACGTTTATCTTTGGTATCACAGCCGGATAAGTTAAATATCAAAGCTATAATAAGTAAGAGAGCTAATATTTTTCGATTCAATTTTCACCTCATAATAGAGATAGGAAAGCTTTCCTATTCCACTTTAAAAGGGAGTGCTTCAAAACACAGAAATCTACGAAATTTAGGATATCACCTAAAAGGTAGCTATATGCTTTCACACTCCCCTATGTATTGTTATTTCATGATGTATTGTTATTTTATAATATATTGCTATTTCATAATATATTGCTATTTCATAATATATTGTTATTTCATAATATATTGTTATTTCGTAATGCTTTATTTTGCTGCGTTTGCAACTGCTTTTTCTACATTAGATGTAAACGGTGCAAGGTGAATGGATACGGATGCTGCTAAATCTGCATCTGCAGCTGTGCCCTGATTATTTAGTGCAATTCCTTTCATATCATCAACTGTTTTACCAACAACATACTGAGCGAATGCATCTGCCTGTTCGTTCCACTCCTTACCGATTGGTGATTGATGAGATTACTGCAAGACCGGTTTTTGCCGGCTCAGAAGACTTGCTACAGCCTGCTGCCAAACCCATAACCATTGTTAAAACAAGTAAAACTGCTAAGACCTTTTTCATAAATTTTCCCTCCATTGTAGATTATATTATGTCTTTTGTTCCTTCAGCCGTTTTATAAACAGCTGTTTATATCAATCCCTTGTTATCGGGAATAATATAACCATTTCTTTCAGGCATTAAGAATTGCGCTGATAAAAATTACAATTGTATTAGCCCCCATAATAATAATATAATTTTTAATTGAGCAGATAAAGGTGGTTGCTTTCTCCTGCTTTTTGAAGAATATATGAATATTCTTCTGTACGATTATGATCGTAGCCAGAGACAATAAACAGATCGGATGTAAAATTCCAAGGATAACCATTATAATTGTCGCCCCATAAGTCAGGTAATACAATCCAGCAAACAGATAAAGCACCTTATTTCCTATATAATATGGCAAGGTATGTCTCTTAACTGCGATATCCTTCTCCAAATCACAGATATTATTGGCTAACATAATATTAGCGGTTGTAGAGAATGGAATAATGGCAAACAATAATAAGGTAACGATTGGCCAAACATGCAATTCCAGGGATATTGTCTGAAAATTAACATGGAAGGTTAAAAAAGTACCTGTCGGTGTATTGATATAAAATAAAATGAACGGAATTAACAATCCATAGAAAATTCCTGACAACACTTCGCCAAGTGGCTGCCTGGATATCGGAACAGGTCCATAGGTATAAAACACACCGCACAGAAAGCAGATACCGCCAACCAGCAGGATTACGATATCAGTCAGATATGCCAGATATAATCCAAGTGCGGTGCTTATACCAAATAAAACATAAATGATGATAAGAGCCGTTTTCCTGTTAAATTGCAAGGTCTGATGATTGTTCTTGGTATCAATGTAATTATTAATCGCTGTTGTTGTCAGATCAAACAAAAACATTGATGCAAAAAATAATAAAGTTAATCCCCAATGAATGGCCTGCTTCTGATACAGCAGTAATGCTATAGTCATAAGAAATGCAAAGGTACTGGTTATTTTCGTCATGATCTCAACATAACTTAAAAATCTCTTTATCATATCATCCTTCATTCCGCAGCCGGGAAGCTGCCATATTCTTCATAAAATTATTCACTTATGCGTGATGCTTTCTTCAATACTCGAACCAGCTTGTCCTTTTTACTCTCAGTAGCATCTAATTCCCGAACAAGCTTCATCGATTTGTCATAATATCTCTGCACGAGCATCCGGGTAAAGCCAATTCCGCCGGTCTTCGCGACAGCTTCATTAATCTCGTCCCGGGTTACTCCTTGTCCCTGTGCTTTTGTCTTGAATTCCTTCAGCTGTGCCAGAGCAAGTATTAAAGGAAGGGTAATGACACCCTGCTCATAATCTGACTGAACCGGCTTATTCGCTGTTTCTACGGTATCTTCAAAATCAATGCAGTCATCGGTAAGCTGGAATATCATGCCTATATAATAGCCTAACTGTTTGTACTTCCTGGTTTCTTCCTCGCTGCTGCCTGCTAAAATAGCACCAGCCAGATAGCAGGTTTCAAAGAGTGCAGCTGTTTTACCGGATATTATTTTTAAATAACGATAAATTGACAGATTTAAATTATTATTATTAATATGCTGGTTAAGTTCTCCAAGACAAACTCTACTTACATAATCCGGCAGCTTCAAATCCAGATAATCCTTCTTATTTTCAATAGAAGCTGCCATACGAAGCGAGGCACTCAACAGATAATCTCCGCAGATTACAGCGGTACGCCTGCCGAATTTCTTCTGCAGGGTTACATCTCCCCTGCGAAGCTCAGCATTATCAATAATATCGTCATGTACCAGAGTGGCAAGATGCAAGATTTCAATTGCAGCAGCTATTTTAACCGCATTCGGCGAAATCTTACCCTCCTTATCCTCGGCGCAGATAATTACTGAAGTAGCGCGGATGAATTTACCCCGTGATGCCATCAGATGCTTCGTGAATTCCCGGATGATGAGCGGCGATTTCGAAAGAGTCGCATCAACTTCCGATTTCACCAGCTCTAACGCTTTCTCAGGAAGAATTCCTTCCATCTCATCCTCTAGTCTTTTATTTTCATTAATCATTATAAATATACCACTTTCTAACGAATGGCAGTTTTCTCCATAACTTCTTTAATCCTGGCATTGCATAGTAGTCAATACCAAAGGTTCTGCCTGCACCGATTAATACTGCGATACCGGCAAATATCATCCAGAAGGTTCCTAAGTAAAGACCTGTCGTACATACGAACATGAACTGTAAAACTAATGATAACGCTGCTGCGGGAGTTGTAAATAGGCCACCCATAAGTGCAAGTCCAATTAAAATCTCTGCAATTACAATGAATATCTGCATAGCTATCTGAATACCGTCATGAGGTAAAATAAGCTTATCAATAAACCAGTTCATTGCAGGGATGTCAAGCTTAAATGCATAATCACTTAGTGTAGATACAGCCAGATCTTTTCCGCTGACAAAAAATACTTTAATCAGTCCAAGGAAATTAAAATTAATCAGAACATGGCCAACAGCCTGTGCTGCCTGACCTGCTGCATCGGAGGAAGCAGCGGGATCAGCTGCCTGTGTTGCTGAGGATACTGCATCGGCTGAAATTGCGATAGCATTCACTGATTTCGATACAACTGCGACTGCTTTTGTGATGGTATCTGCTGCAGCTGTCGTTGATGAGGATACAGCATCGGTATTTCCACTGGAGTTTGCCCCATTTAATATACTGTTATACCAGGAATTAGCTCCACCGAAGAAACCGGTTAACATCGGTTTATTAAACCAGCCTTCCACGATCTTCAT
>DATMUM010000080.1:0-13585 GCA_035564175.1 Mobilitalea sp. | reverse complement strand
CTGCCGATCCTCGCTGTCATAGATACTGGGAACGGTCTGCAGTAGAGCCTGCGTATAAGGATGAGCAGGATGATAAAATATATCAACGACCGTCGCTTCCTCTACAATCTGTCCTGCATACATCACCAGTACTCTGTCTGCCATCTCAGCTACCAGCCCGATATCATGGGTAATTAAAACGATTGACATCGATAATTCATTCTGCAGTTCCCGGAGCAAATTCATAATCTGTGCCTGTATGGTAACATCAAGTGCTGTTGTTGGTTCATCTGCGATCAGTAATTTCGGATTGCAGGAGAGGGACATAGCAATCATTACTCTCTGACGCATACCGCCGGATAAGGTAAAGGGATACTTTTTCATCATTTTCTCCGGTTCCGACAGTCCGACCTTCTCCAGTAATTCCAGTGCACGAAGCTTTGCTTCCTTCCGGTTCAGGGAAAGATGTGCCCGTATACTTTCTATGAGTTGGTTTCCTATGGTAAATAACGGATTTAAGGAGCTGAGTGCATCCTGAAAAATCATGGTTAGTTTGTTACCGCGGATCTGATCCAGTTCCTTCTCCGACAACTCCAGCAGATTCATGCCTTCAAACAGAATCTTACCCTGAACAACTTCTCCTCCACGTCCTAATAATCTCATGATAGACAAGGAGGTGACACTTTTACCGCACCCCGATTCACCGACAATACACAGTGTCTCACCTTCTTTCACGTGAAAGCTTACACCATCGATGCCTACTGTCTTTCCTGTATCACTATCAAAGACGGTCTTCAGTTTTGATACCTCCAGTAAATGTGTCATACACCTTACTCCAATCCATTCCTTAATTAGTCTGTAAAAAATGCAAAATGACGCGGTATGTTTAACCTCATCATTTTGCATTATAAAGTTATCGTAATGCTATTGTATATTTTACTCGGTTACATCCCATTTTTCAATATGATTAAAGGAACCGTATACAGATGGTGTCGCATTTACCAATCTCTTATTCACTGCACCTAACGCTTTGATTACATAGGCAGAGAACATCGGCACATCCTGCTGAACCTTCTGATCTACAGTCAGATACAGACCCTTTATTTCATTTACATCACTGGTAAGCTGCGTCTTAGCCAAGGCATTGTTCACCGCATCATCGGCATAACCGGTCCAGCTGTCCGGTCCGCTAAGGAGCCAGCTTACATCCGGGTAAGGATCTACCGGTGCGTAGGTGTATTGCACTGCTAAGAGGTCATAATCCTTTGTTCCTGATACTGTCATCAGTGTGGAGAAGTCCACGGTCTGAATTTCAACCTTAATTCCGACTGCTTCCAGTTCCGCTGCGATAACACTGGCAGCATTGACAAAGGTGGCATCTCCGGAATTTACATAGAAGCGCAAGGTCTTACTGCCATCCCAGCCGGCTTCCTTCAGTAATTCCTTGGCTTTATCCGGATTATATTCCGTAGGAACCAGGGAGGCATCATAGAAGGGACTTGCGGAGGATAAGAAGCCATCGACTACCTCTGCGTTATTATTCAGCAGCTCACTGACAATCTGCTCTCTGTTGATCGCATATAAGATAGCCTGGCGGACCCTCGGATCCGAAACCGCATCGTTCTGTGTCTGAAAAAATACGGACTGGTTCGTTACCGGTGATCCATAGACACTGGTGACATTCTTTAAGGCTTCTATGCTCGCGTAGTCTTCCTGAGGAATTACACCCATGGTCTGCTGGACAAAGTCAATTTCACCGGATTGCAAGCCTGCATAAAGCTGGCTTCCTGTGACAATCTTAATGTTTAGCTTATCGATATTAACGGTACCCCGCCAATAGCTTTTGTTTGCTTCATAGGAAATATAATGGTCTACATCAAAATCAGTTACTTTATAAGGTCCGCTGATCACATCCGGATGATTGAACCAATCATATGTAGATAAATCTGCCTCCGGAACATTTTCCAGAACATGCTTTGGTAAGGTCAAGAGGTAACGCGCATAGGTATTTTCAAAGGTGGTTAAAGCCATTTCGTTTTTGGTGGTAAACTGTACGGTCTTATCATCCAAGGCTACGATACCAGGGATACTTGTGGCTCCTTCTTTAACAAAGCCATCATCGCCGACACCTTCAAACGCATAATACATCATGGAAGGGTTCGCGATTACCGGACTTGCGATACGCAGCGCGGTAAATACTACGTCATCTGCTGTAATCGGTGTTCCATCCGACCAGGTTGCCGCATCATCGATATGTACAATAAAGTTCTTATTATCCTTTGTTGTGATTGAATCTGCCAGCATGGGCTCGAAGCTGAGATCGGGACCCAGATCCACTAGCGGCAGGAACATCATGCCTGTTGCATATTTATTGATTTCACCGCCATTAAGCAGAAGGGGATTTAAGGATTGTAAGGTGTCGGTAACACCGATATTTACAACCTTCTCCTTTGATGCATTATCCGAGGCTGACGAGCCTGCTGTATCCTTTCCGGTCGTACTGCTCTCCTGTGTATCCTTTTTACTGCAGCCAATTAAGGAAATACCTAATACAACTACCAGTAATAAACTGATGAATTTTTTTATTCTATTGTTTTGTTTTAACATACTGACTCCTTTCCATATACTCTCTTCTATCAATCTCATACTGAATTGATATGCAAAGTATATATTCCGTTTTCGTGTATGTCAATCATTTTTTTATAATTTTATAAATATTTCCTTATTCTAAAGCACCTGCAACCTCTTTCAAGGTATCAATGATCTGAATATGCTGAGGGCAATGACTCTCACAGGAACCACAGGCGATACAGTCGGATGCTTTACCGCCATCACGGGTCAGCCAGCCGTAGTAGCCCTTAGAACCTTCGAGATTATGATACAGCTTATAATTATTGATGCTTTCGAAGGCTCCCGGAATATTGATCTTCTGCGGACAGTCATCTACGCAGTATCTGCATGCAGTGCAGGGTACCGTCGGAATTTTTGCCATTTCATCGACAGCTTTCTGAATTACGGTATATTCATCATCATTCAGAGGCTTAAAGTCCTCCATAAAACTCAAATTATCATCCATCTGTGCTGTATTGGACATACCGCTGAGTACTGTAACAACCCCTTCCAGGGAAGCTGCATACCTGATTGCCCAGGAAGCTATTGATAAATCCGGGCTTACTTTCTTGTACATCTCCTGGATCTCCGGACTCATTCCTGCCAAAGCCCCACCTTTCACCGGCTCCATGATAATAACCGGAGTGTTATGCTTACGGGCTACTTCATAGCAGAGTCTGGACTGTACATCATTACTTTCCCAGTCAACATAATTAATCTGCAGCTGAACAAATTCTGCTTCCGGATGTTTCGTCAGAATTTCATCCAGGGCATCGGCTTTATCATGGAATGAAAAGCCCAGATGCTTAATCAAGCCCTTCTCCTTCATTTCTTTACCGAAATCCCATGCTCCAACCTGATCCATCTCCGCAGCCTTGTTACGATCTAGTGCATGCAGCAGATAGAAGTCAAAATATCCGGCTCCTGTACGTTCCAGCTGGGTATCAAACAGCGGCTGGAGATCTTCATACTTTTTAACCATCCATACCGGCATCTTTGTTGCTAATTGGAAGGCTTCTCTCGGATACCGGTCAACAATTGCTTCTTTCGCTACAACTTCCGATTTGCCGTTAATATAAACATAAGCCGTATCAAAATAGGTAAATCCTGCTTTCATGTACTGATCCACCATTTTCTTCGTCTGTTCCATATCGACTTCTTCACCCAGCATTGGCAGTCTCATTAGTCCAAATCCCAGTTTTTTTATATTTTTCCCTAAGTAATCCTTTGTCATTTTATTACCCCCATTATTTTATATTTTGTTCGCAGCTAAAACTTTTTCATAAAGGTTGTAAATCCAGCCGCAAAGTGTTAAACTCATTTTAATACATTAGAGTAACTCGAAGTCAATATTCTTTTTAATATTTTTTAGGAGGTATCTTATGACAACTTATACTGTGAAACAGCTATCGGATAAATACAATATATCTGTACATACCATACGTTTTTATGATGACCAGGGGCTTTTTCCCGACGTCATCCGTGATAGTCACAGAACAAGATTATTTACGGAGGATCATTTGGACTGGGTAAATCTCGTCCTTTGCTTAAGAAATACCGGAATGTCTATTGCGGATACGAAGCACTTTATTGAGCTTTGCAAGAAAGGGGACTCCTCTATCCCCGAGCGATATCAAATTATACTGGAGCAGAAGAAAAAAGCCGAGGGAGATCTGAAGGAAATGCAGAAGCGGCTTGATGTATTATGTCACAAGGAAAAGTGCTACGAAGATATGCTGGCAAAAGGGGCCTGTAATTCATAAGCTGACCATGAACATTATCTGGCGCCGGTTCGCTAAACATTTTATATAGGTTTGCGTAGAAAGGGCAAGAATATTGGGCTCCAATCAAATTGAAGTCCCTTACTCTTGCCCTTATTGATATCTTTATAAAGAAAATATTTTATTGTACAAGTACATTTTTGCTTTCGATTACAGCTATACCCGTGTTGATATATGGCGGCCCGGTATCTTTCCCAAGTAAGGCGGCTACTGCTTGAGCCATACCCAGGTATCCCATAGTATATGGGTTTTGGTTTATGATAGCCTTCAAATCGCCACCCTTAAGTAATTCTGTCATTTTATCTGTTTTATCATATCCAATTCCAACGATATTTGTATTGCTTGCTTTAATTGCACTGCCAACACCCTGGCTGGTTCCTTCATTCGTTCCATATAAGCCCACAAGATCCTTATTATTATTTATCAAGCGCTCAGCCTGCCCCTGTGCAACGTAAGGATCCCCATTGGTATATACCGTATCCAGAATTGTAAATCTTCCATCGGCATTGATTATATTTCGAAATCCCAATTCACGCAATTCGGAATTGTGTTTATTTCTGATACTGACAATTCCAATAGGACCACTGTTTACACCCATTTTATCCAGATAGGAAAGCATTGTCTGTCCAGCGACAGTACCTGCTTCATAATTATCCGTAGCTAAGGTGATTATCGCTTCCTCATTCGCCGGAGAATCCACATATATGACTTTTACGCCTCTTGCTTTCGCATCTTCAATAACTCCCGAAATAAATTTCGGATCGTCCGCAGCAACCAAAAGGGCATCAGCACCACTGTCCACAGCCTTATTGATGACTGCGATTTGCTTATCCGTATTACGTTCTGTCGGTGCATCCCAGAAATAAGTAACACCTAACGCTGCTGCCATATCAGATGCTCCCTTATTCAAAAACTCCCAATACTGATACTGCTTATCTGTAGTTATTAAGTATACTTTGTAATGCTTTAATGAAGAGGCGGTTGTCTGTTCCATTTTCACAATATTGTTCTGGTACCATATGGTAAAAATTAGAAATGCCAATGTTATCACAAGAACATTTATAATCATTCTTTTTGGTTTCATAATAACCAGCTTTCCGAAGGGACTTTATGCGAAAAGCTTTCAAGTTCCTCTAAATCATACCTGTACTTATAATAAATATATTACAGGGGAAGAGGATTCATATCTAAGAAAATAAATATTTGGCCGAGGAAGCATTGAGCTTCTAAGTCTTACTCCATCATATGACCTAGAAATTCTTTGCAATATCCTGGGCTTTCTGAATTTCTGTGTTTAGTAAAACATCCACATCCTGCCCGATTACATCTAACATTTCCCCGGCGATTGTCGTATAATCGGTAATTCCCATAAAGCCTAATACAGTTTTTAAGTACTTATCACCCATTTCCATGTCAGCGAAATGACCGGAAGAATAAAATCCGCCTCTTGTTGTGATATTTACCGCTTTTTTGCCACCACATAATCCTACCGGTCCCTCAGCAGTATATTTAAACGTAATCGATGTAACACAGACATAATCAATATAAGCTTTCAGAATAGCAGGAACACCGAGATTCCAAAGCGGTTCGGCAAAAACATACTTATCAGCTTCAGCAAACTGATATGCATACTTTAAGACAGGATGGTTCTTACCTTCTCCCGGTGCAGGACGATGCATCATTACTCCTTCTTCCGACAGAAAGTCAATTCCCTCCTTATATAAATCCAATGTAATTATTTCATCCTCCGGATGATGCTTTTTATAGCTTTCGATAAACGCATCAGAGATTTTAAAGGTTCTTGATGAGCCTTCCGGTTTCGCGTTTGCCTTAATATAAAGTACCTTACTCATTTTATTTTCTCCTTTAATTAATAATATTTTAACTACCGTAGATCCAGATAGTCATTAACCAAGTGATATTATGGAGCTTTATCACATCCTACATTGTTAGAAAAATAACAAATAACACCGGTTTTTCGCTATGATCCATTAACATCTTCTCTGAAACTGATAATTGATTTTTCAGAGTAACTATGTAATTATTATAATAAATTCGATAACGAATACAATAAGGCACTTATTAGTGCTCTAGTATCATAAAGGATACTTAGAAAGGAGCGATTTTGTGAAAGCGAACGACGATAGACATGAAGTATGCCATATGAGAGATAAATGTTTGAAATATGATGTCTGCCCAATGGCATTAGTACAGAATATGCTTTCAGGTAAACGTAAAATTATAATCTTATGGTATCTGAGCAATAAAACTCTGCGTTTTAATGACATCAAACGCAAATTACCGGATGTTACACAGAAAATGCTTACTTCACAGCTGCGGAGCCTGGAAAAGGACGGACTCATTACAAGAACCGTATATCCTGATGTTCCACCAAAGGTTGAATACTCCTTAACACCACTTGGTAAGAAGATCATCCCAATATTAGAGTTAATGCATGGGTTTGGCGCCGAATATCTGGAAGCCACCACGAAGGAAGCAGAACCGCAAGAACAACATTAAGAAACAGACAGACTTCGATAAGAAAGTGTTTTTCCTTGTTGAGTAGCTGCGGAAGGTTATGCTTCTTTATAATGATGCATGGGCCATACGTTATCCAAGCTGATCGTGAAGATGCATGGGTATTACAATATCCAAACTGATCGTGAAGATGCAAGGGTATTACAATATCCAAACTGATCGTAGCGCTGCAGGGTGGTGAAATCAATATATCAAGTAAGGATGGCCAGGGAAACACATTCCTCATTAAGTGCCCATAGTATAAAAAATTAAGCACCTTGGCGGATTTACTCCACCAAGGTGCTTATCGCTTATTAATGTAATTTTACCTAACCAAATATTATGATGATACTTCTTAGATGGTATGGCGATGATATTGTTGCCTATGCGGCATGGTTATTATAAGGTATATCTTACATTTCCTATCAATCTATGATAATAGGTAATACTATCCGTAAAAGCATGTTTTCATATGCTTATTATATGACAACTATTGTTTTGTATCTTACAGATATTCGCACTTAAAATCAGTAAATTTGGCATGGTTACAACCACTCTCACCATATGCATATAGACCGATAATAACTCCTGTAAATCCGCCGGCTACCTCTGAGGAAAGGTATCTCGTCTGCGCTGTACCAAGAAGAATTTCCTTTCCTTCTCTTTCGATAAAGAAGCTGTAGTATTCATTCTTTGCATGAATAATAAGAGAAATGTTATCCGTATTTTTCAAATCTACTGCTTTTTGTACAGATTTAATATCGCCGATATTGAGACGCTCAATTGCCTCATACCCGCTCTCGTGTTTACGTATCGCCAAATCGTAATGATGATTTTCATCCATATACAAAGAAATACCTGCTTCACCCTCTGTGATACATACCTCGCATGAGATAAGCGCGTTGAAATCCTTTTGACGAATTCCGATAAATGTTGGGGAATCTGCCTTATCAAGGGAAATGTCAGTTCCTTTGAGCGTTAACTGATTGTCTTCAAACTCATAATTCTCCTCATGAGGCAGTCTAAGATAACACCAATCCTTATCCCACTGTGTATTCCCAAAGGTATAGAATTTCTTTTCAACCTGAACAATAGTATCACTCAATCGTTCCGTATCAAAAGCTTTGAGGGTTGTTCCGTTATGTCCTGCTGTAAACCAACCATCCTCACCGAAGGTAATTGGTGTAAGGAAGGTCTCACGTCCAAGATGATGGAAAGTAAGCCATTGGCCTATCTGTCGGAAACCAAGATGAAGTATCCACCAATTGCCGCTGTTATCCTGAACTAAATCACCATGACCTACCGCCTGCAATTCATAGCCTCCCAAATTACGGTTTGTCAGAACCGGGTTGTGAGGATATGCTTCGAAGGGACCATAAGGGGAATCTCCACGGGCATAAGTTACCATATGACCATATTCCGTTCCGCCCTCTGCTGCCACCAGATAATACTTGCTGTTTATCTTGTATAAGTGGGGACCTTCCAGATATCTGCCGCCGGAGCCTTGCCAGATGCAGTGGCTCGGAGCCAGTTTTTTACCCATCTCAATATCAATTTCACACTGCACAACACCGCCAATTCCATTATCATCCGATCCGTTACTCATAAAATATGCTTTACCGTCTTCAAAATAGAAGGAGGGATCAATACCGTCCTGATCTATATAAATAGGTTCTGACCATTCACCATGGATATCATCCGTCCACACATAAAAATTCTGCTGCGTTGTGGAATTCGTGGTAGTCATGTAGAAACGTCCGTTATTGTATCTGATGGATGGTGCAAATACTCCGCCTGAGCTATACACTTTATCAAGCATAATCTGACTTTTTCTTGTGAGACAATGTCCGATCTGCGTCCAGTTAATCAGATCCTTACTTTCGAAAATAGGAACTCCGGGAAAATAATGCATGGTACTGCATACAAGGTAGTAGGTGTCTCCCGCCTTGCATACGCTGGGGTCTGGATAAAAGCCTTTTACTACTGGGTTATTGAATACCAATTTCATGTACCTCCTGTGAAATATATTTACTATACGCATTCTTAAATAAAGTTCAATTTATCATTGCCTGATTTTCGGTAATTAAGTCAAGTTCATGTCTCAGTTACACAGTTTAAATATAAAACTTTATCGAGGTTATTATATCAATCCATGATAGTACTAACAATGTATTTTTTAGTCAATAATAATGTAATTTCTTTTGTCTTTTGAAGGTAACACAATATAAGTTTACTTTAAAATCATGTAAAGCATCCGTATTATTTTAGATTGTAATGAACACTGTGAAAAGATTATTATCAAATTCAACGGCTCCCTCGAATGGATTGTGAATTTAATTCTGATTTGAAAGTCAAAAGTATCTTGGAAACGGAGCAGCAACCATACATACTGTTTTATGTATTGTTATAAGGTATATATTTAGCTGTTCTGTTCCCAGAGTACTTTTGGAACTCGAATCAATTCTTAAGAAACGAGAAACATAAAAATACATATTGACTCTCCTGCCACTGGAAGGTTTATACTATTACTATAAACGTATGGAGGGATGTACTATGTTGAAAATTGGTGAAATTGCAGTCTTTTGCGGTCTTCCGGTAAAAACGTTGAGATACTATAACGAAATAGATTTATTGAAGCCACATTATATTGATCCATGCGGAGGTATGATATGTAGTATTAAAGATAGTAAAAGGACTAATATTTGAAAATGGATCTCCTTTCGATCATCTGGGAATAGTTACAAGGGAAATGAATATACCCGCAATCTATTATGTAAATAATGCACTTTCAATTTTAAAGGAAGGAGACTTAGTTGAGATTGATGGTACAAAAGGCGTAATAAACTTAAATATAGATTAATGGACGAGTTGTATATGTATTGCGTGTTGTAACTATTAATGATATCTTATACGAAAAAGCCGCCATATCTGATGATATGGCGGTAATCTTTTATAAAATATTTTTTACACATTTGGTGTACAAGTGGTGTAAAATGTTTTTACAAATCACTTGAATCCCTTGAATAATCTAGGATTAATCTACTGTATAAGGCATAAGAGCGATGTGTCTAGCTCTCTTAACAGCTACAGTTAAAGCTCTCTGATGCTTTGCACAGTTACCTGTGATTCTGCGAGGAAGGATCTTACCTCTCTCAGATACATATCTCTTTAACTTGTTGATATCTTTATAATCAATTCCTGTGTGATTCTTGTCAGCACAGAATACACATACTTTCTTTCTTCTGCGTCCAAAGGATTTTCTCTTCATCGGAGAATCGCCCTTATCTTCATTGCTTCTCTTGAATGGCATGTCATGACCTCCTTATCCGAATTTTTTATCAAGTAGATCCTGCCCGGATCTACTTATATATTCATAGTCTCATAATTCTAGTTAAATGGTAATTCTTCGTCAATACCGTCAGGGATGTTCATAAATCCATCCCCCATCGCTGAGCTAGGCTCCGGTCTGAATTCTCTATGGGATCCACCACCCTGGTTAAATCCAGAGTCACCGTTGTTACCCTTGCTTTCAGCAAACTCTATATCATCTGCTACAATGTCAGTGGTATAAACCTTCTGACCGTCCTTATTGGTGTAGCTGCCCGTCTGAATTCTTCCTGACAGAACCATCTTCATGCCCTGCTTGAAATACTTCTCAACGAATTCCGCCTGCTTGCCGAAAGCAACACAGCCGATAAAATCCGCATCTCCCTGTTCGCCTGCTCTTTTGAACCTGCGATCCACTGCTAAAGTAAATCTTGCAATTGCTGTAGAGTTTTCCCCCTGTGAGTATCTCACCTCAGGATCTCTGGTCAAACGACCAATTAATATAGCTTTATTCATAAGTTAAATACCTCCCTTTCGTTTTCGCCTTAGGGTAGTATATCCACAAGCCGATTGGTAAGCCAACCCCTTGTCCAAAACAAACGTTATTATTTATATCCGTTCGTCATTAAGCATCTTTTCTGATGCACAAATATCTGATTACATTTTCCATAATACGAACTCTCTGCTCGATTTCGTTCGGAACTGTAGAATCAGCGTCGAATTGGATGAAATAGTAGTAGCCTTCTTTCATTTTCTGAATTTCATAAGCTAATCTCTTCTTTCCCCAGTCATCAACATTAGTAATTGCTCCACCGAATCTGGTAACAAGGTCTTTTGCTGCTTCTAATGTAGCTAATCTGGCTTCATCCTCGATTTTTGCGTTTACAACTAAGGCTAATTCATATTGATTCATAGTTGCGTAGCACCTCCTTCTGGTCTCTGGCCCTTTTCTAATGCTCGCCTGACTGACGAAGAATCAAACTCACATTTAAAGAGCAAGGAAATTTTAGTATAACATATCACAATAAAATATGATAACATAGCTTTGCCAATATTACAACCTGTTTTTTTGCCAATAAAGCATAAAATTATTGGCAATAATACACGAAAGCATGTTTAATCATATAAACTGCTGTAATCCGATAATCGCTTCTGCAGCAGCGTAAGGATATCCTTGGGTGCCATATCCTTGGCCATATCCACATGGATCGTGATCGGCGGCAGATTCATACTGATATTTCGCTTCATCAGCCTGCGCTTCACAACATTGAATTTTTTTAAAAATTGTTCCGTATTCTTCGGTATTACTGCAATTGTCTCTTTATGATATACACTCATTATCGTAAATTCCTTAATTTCATCAAAGGAGATGTAACCAACTCCGCTTACTGCGGAATGATCGATAATGCCGTCTCTGGTAATCGTAAGAAGCTTCTTTACCTGTAATGCCTTTCCCAAAGAGACGATAAAGAATATAAAAAACACCATAGCAGATATTAAGCCCGGTACCAAATTACTTAATCTTTGTGTAAGAAAGCCATAGATTGTAATTGCGATGGCTCCCATCAGTAATATGGCATAAGCAAGAACAGTGATAAATGCTTTATAATTATTTTCCTCAATAACAATTTCTCCCATAAAGGCCCCCTTAACCCTGTTAATTAAGCCAATTGTAGCTGTTTCCAGTGATTTTTGCAAGTTGAAAAAAATTTATAAGTATTTTCAAAAAGTACTTTACCTGTCGTAGTAGTTGTGCTATATTAAAATTACTACGACAGACGAAGTACGATAGACGGGGTAGTTATGTAGATGGAACGCGTACCTTTCTACATGTAGTTATAATGGAAGGAGGGACCGATTTGATCAGCAGCGATGTTATCAGGGGATATAACGATACGATTATTCTTTATCTTCTCTTAGATGGCGAATCTTATGGGTATGAGATATCAAAGAATATCAAGGAGCTCTCCGATGGGAAATATATCATGAAGGAAACCACATTATATTCCGCTTTCAGCAGACTGGAAAGCAACGGTTATATTGAATCCTTCTACGGTGAAGAGAGCTTCGGAAAGCGACGTACTTATTATCGAATAACCCCAAACGGTCTGGCTTATTATAAGGAAAAATGTGAAGAGTGGGAACTAACCAAGGATGTTATTAATCGATTTATTAAGGAGTGGAATGTATAATGGAAACGATCAGAAACTATTTAGACAACATGTTTGCAGGCTTACCAAAGACAGCAAGGGTGATGGACTTAAAGAATAATATACTATCCAATATGGAAGAGAAGTACAACGAACTAAAGAGCCAGGGTAAATCAGAGAATGAGGCAATCGGCATTGTCATCTCCGAATTTGGCAACATTGAAGAACTGGTCAACGAATTAGGCATCCGCAAGGATGGGGAGACCGCATCCCTTCCGGTTGTTACCAGGGAAGAAGTAGAAAATTACATGACCGTCAAAAAAACTATGGGAATCCAGGTTGGTATCGGTGTATTTCTATGTATTCTGGGTCCGGCACTATTAATTTTAATCAATCACCTGCTGGAAAAAGGTATTATTGCCAATGATCTTTCTTCCGATACAACCGGTATTCCAGGAGTTATTATTCTCCTTGTACTGGTAGCCTTAGCGGTTGGTATCTTTATTTATTCCGGAATGAATTTTGAGCGGTATCAGTATATGGAAAACGGAGTACAGCTGCCCGGCAGCCTTGAAGCGGATCTGAAGAGTAGATATGATGCTTATTATTCTACCTTTAATCTGAAGATTATCTTTAGTATCTGCTTACTGGTACTTTCACCGATTACGATATTTATAGCGAATATGATGGGTGAAGAATATGATGTCTATGGAATCGTGGTTCTGCTGCTGATCGTAGCCATCGCGGTATTCATGCTGATTGCTTCCGGAACCGTGAAGGAAAGCTATGATCGTCTGCTTAAAATCGGCGACTATACCACAAAACATATGGAAGTGCATAAGAAAGAAGATAAAGTAATTGGTGCCGTTGCTGCCGTCGTTTGGCCGCTTGCTGCTCTCGTCTTCCTGTTCTGTGGCTTTGTTTATGGATTATGGTATATTGCCTGGATCGTGTTCCCGATTACCGGAATACTCTTCGGTATGTTCAGTGCCGCATACAGTATCATGGCCAGTAAAGAAAAATAAAAAATAACAGAAAATAATGGATCGTCGTACGATAAAATTAGGTTGGCACATTAGTTGAAAGCTGATGAAATGTTCAAATACAAGCATCGATTTATACGCTTCATAAAGAGAACAGCGGGGGATAATGCAGAAGATTACTGACATCATGCTTTTTATGATGATTGGTATGTTCCTAGCATTATGATCCCGCTGTACT
>DATMUM010000079.1:0-9957 GCA_035564175.1 Mobilitalea sp. | reverse complement strand
ATCAGACATTCCTTCAAAAGGAAGGTTTCCATACCTAACTGAGCAGCGCACATATCCTCTTTGACGTCATTCCCAATCATGATGCACTCCATTGGTTTCTTTTTGATATTATCCAGAATTTCTGTATAATATTCGAGGTTTGGCTTGCAGAAGGAGCTGTTCTCATAGGTAGTAATCAGCTCAAAATCCTCAGGATTCAATCCTGCCCAGTCCATACGAGCTAAAGTTGCTACTCTGGGGAAAAGCGGATTGGTTGCAAGCACCACCTGGTAGCCTTTCTTCTTCAAAGCGTTAATACATTCCATTGCATGTGGATGAGTAGAGGTTGTCTCCTTGGCTGCAATGAATTCATTTCGATAGAAATGATCAAATATATCCTCAAGACGCTTCGTATCTTCTCCCACAATACTGCTAAAAACCTTCCAGAATCTCTGCTCATTGGTCATGGTACCGTCGTTTTTCAACATAGCTCCGGTGGCAGTCCATACCGCCTTAATCAGCGACTGCGGTTCCATTCCATGCGAAACTATCTTTTTAGATAGCGCTTTCATATATGTCTCAACGAACAATTCCTGATTCGGCATAGGTAATAATGTTCCGTCCAGATCAAAAATAAATGTATTCATGTCAGTATAGCCTCCTATCGTATGCAGATAAATTATTTTCTTTTATACTAACAAAACACATTTTAAGAATCAATAGTTTTATTCAAAACATAACTCCAAGAGCCTCGTAATCTTTACTTTAGGAGCAAAAGATATCCTGCATGGGCGTAAAGGAGATACAAATGAACACCCCAAGCATTTGAAACCTTACTCCATTGAAGCAGTAAGTACCTTAGGAGCTGGAGACAGCTTCAAAACCGGTTGTGTCTATGCATTACCTAAGCAAATGGACGATGATTCTATCGTACGGTTTGCAGCGGCAACAGCTGCCTGTGCGCGTACTGTATTTCCTTTGCCCCTTAACCCGCCTACACTGGAGCAGGTTGATAAAATGATGTCCTCACGCTAAGTATTATTGAATGTCGTCATCTTTTCCTTTCCCCCAGCCTTGATATGCTCTGGCCTTTACATATTCCAGAAGATTATTGCGGCAGGCAAAGAGAATCAGAATCGCATAAAGTATGGCAAATACAATCATCTTCCAGGGATAATTTCCGATGAAAAGCTCCAGCGGCAAAAGCATAAGTGCAAACAAACAGGTTATCGTATAGCGGCGGAAAATAGGGAAAAATATAACACAGGTTAAAAACCAATAGATTACCCATAAAGGGTGGAAAGCCAAAAATGCACCGAATGCAGTTGACAGGCCCTTTCCACCCTTGAATTTTAATTGAAACGGGAAAATATGACCGACGATTACCAGTAATATACTGATCATGGTCATGGTATCACTCAGATTCAACCAACGGCATAATAAGACACTGAGGCCGCCTTTTAATGCATCACCCAGAAAGGTAATGATAAACCCCAGCTTCCCAGCTACTTTGCTGACATTATATGCACCTGTAACATTGATCCCTACCGTTCTGACATCCTGCCCATATCTTAACTTAACATAATAATAGCCAGTATTAAAGCAGCCCATCAGATAGCTGAGTATGATAACGATACCCTTTTCCCACATTGTAACACCTCCAAAATCAGATATTGTCCATAGACTTTGGTTATTTTACTATTCCATTTGAAATAATAATCTCTGCCATTCTTTCATTGGCTCATAATCTTCATAATGCTTTTGTCCGGATTCCAAAAGGATACTCTTCTTTAAGACCGCTTTCTCAATTTCATTCAAAGAAGCAAATACTTCCTCATATTCCTCATCGTAGAAGCATTCATTCAAAAGCTCGATGAAATCTGCCTGGCTTCGTACAGTATCTTTCATTATTGCAACTTTGTCAGAAGTTAATCGATAACCCCTGAGTTTTTCAATCAACTCCCTTAACCTGTCATCCTCCATCGGCTGGCCGTCTTCATAAAATTCTTCTTTCACAAATACCTCCAGGCTTGGAAGAAATATCTTATCAAGAGTATTCGTCTGTAGATTATGTTCTAACCGCTGGGCTATCTGGGGGATTTCAGCAATAGTGTATTGCATTTCACCCGGTTCAAGGAGAAGCTCTTCCTGAAGCACCTGGAAAGCATAGAATAATTTATCGGTTAGCTCCGGCATGTTCAGCGGCAGTAAGGTTTGATACAGCCAATCAAGCTCCTTTGTACTGATTGTCAGCTCCTTTGAATCTTTACCAAGAAGTGCACAGGCTAATGCATTGGTCAGAACAAGTTCATAGATATTAATCAGCATATGTTCGGCTTCCTTTTCAAAGCTCTTCAGAAGCCGATTGATTGCCAATTCACTATAATGGCTAAGAAAACCTTGCTCCAACGATAACCGCCTCAGAAATTCGTAAATAAATTCGACACCAAGCAGGTCCGTAATAGTAGTAATAAGAGGATAATCAAAGCATCCCGGTATGTCATGTGCTCCAAATTCCATATTATAATTATAGAAAAATTCCGGAAGCCCCGTAAAAATGGTATCCTGATAAGCATAATTATTAAACTTCTGTGCGTTTTTCTGGATATCCTTCAATAACTGCTCTGCTTTACCTCTGCAGGCTGTTACGCCTTCCATTCCTTTATAATAAAGCTCTGATATCTTCATTAGTTTTAAATTATCAAGCTTTTGTGTCATATCTGTGGTTGTTTTTAAAAAATATCCAATATTGTAAGTAATGGATTGAAGTATATCCTGTGCTTTTTCAATCGGAATAGAGCTGCTTTCATCATTGGTAAAGCGTTCGACTTCTTTTCCCATAAGTTCCACCAACTCCATCTGTATCTTCTCCATCTGATGGTTTGAAATCAGGTTCTTTCGGCAGACTTCCAGAAAGAAGCTTTGAAAATAATGTCCATGATCCAGAAGCTTTTCGTCGATTAATTGTTCCTTTTCCAAAAAATCCATTCTACCAATCCTCCCTCTCGTAGTCCATAAAATCAATATAATTATCCTCGTAGCCATTCATTTCCTCATATTCCTTTGTATCGTACCGGATATCCCTGCAATAATTCTCAAGCATGGTTGTCTGCAGGTACTCGATGGATCCATGGCACACATCGTCAAAGTACATCTTCATCCTTTTAATCAGTTCATCATCTGAAAGTATCTCCATGGATTCGTTCTTAAAATAATAAAAACATTCCTGAAGCTCGATCAGTGTTTCGGCATAATTTTCCTGGTACAGATAAGCAGAATCAGCAAATTCCATAATCATCTTCTGGATCACCCCTCCGCCGAACTCGATCCGGCCATTCTTTTCTAAGGCTTCCTTCCTGTGTTCAATCAGCTGCCCAATCTCTGGTTCTGTCAGCTGTAAACCAAATTTCGCAGTAACATCATTGCATTGCTGGAGAGCCAAAGCTGTCTGGCGGTTCTGTAAGGAGATTGGTAAGAGCATAAATTGATCGTTCATGGTAATCTCAATCCTTTCATAAAAATATTTTAAAAAGGGTATTGACATTAAGGGTATTTTGTGTTATAGTTATATTGGATATTTATGATAATATACAAAATGCCATTAATTATTTATTATATGCCCTTATCTATTAATTTGTCAAATAAAAAATTAAAGCTGTTAAGAAAATCAGTATTTTCTTAACAGCTTTTTTGTTTTACATATCATTAAATTTAAACAATGCTTACATTTTAATATACTGAACTTCCTAGCAATCTGGTGCCACCAACCATATTATGGCTATTCATATACGATGCGTCCATCCTCATAATTCAGATCAAGTATAACATGATATGAAGTTAATGCAGTGATCCGTATGACAACTCTTCCAGTAACTTTCCCTTGATATTTGGCTTTCAGCTTCTTTAATAAATCATAGAAATTCTCATCGAGCAGCACATCAGAAGCATCATTATAATCAATGGTGACTTTACTGTCTGTTTTGGTAATCTTCGGCTGCTTGACACCATTTTCCTCCTCTGTCTTCATCAGTACTTTCAAAGGGCTGTCTGCCATAAGCACTTCCCTGGCAAATACTACTTTATCGAATATCAGCTGTCCACCAACAATTGCATATTGTAATGTCATAGCTTCACCCCTCAAATTCTACGCAATAACCAAAAATCGCCGGTTTCTTTGCATTCTTGGTCAGAACCCATAAAGTATTCTGATTTGCACTGGTTGGTGCTTCCCCATCTCCATCGGTAAAAATAATCACCAGTGGGATTTTCTGATCATCTGCCAGCTTAAAAATGGGACGAAAATCCGTACCGCCTCGTTTTATTCTTTTGCTTTCCACCACGAAGGAGTTTAACGGTACCGGTAAGGAGCAGTCCGTATCAAATCTGGTAACCATCATGGAAGTTCCGGTTATCTTATTAATCTCCTTCAGCTCCTGATAGAAGGACTGAACCAAGGCATCAGAGATTGACCCGCTTTCATCAATTGCAATCAGGGCATTGACACCGATGCTTCGCTTGGTTCCGGGTAATTCCTCATATCTTCTAGATTGACGCTTATAGGATTTACGGGTAATCATCCTGCCTCTTCCTGTCAAGAAGCGCTTTAAGATTACTCTCCAGTCGATCTGAACATCCCTATAAACCTCGTTTACCCCGTCTTCTAATCCTTCCGGGACCTCGCCATCCGCTTTGGCTTCGGAAAAGGCCTGGGACAGGTTACTTTTTAAAGCATTTACTTCCGCTGCCATAGCGGTCTCTTCCGATAATTTCTGGACCTTAAGATTACTCTCGCCCTCAAAGATCAAGAAGCTGTCGTCTTCTATTGACACAAAAGATATCTCATCATCCACATCGGTTATAATATCATAATAATATTCTGCATTTCTTTGATTTTTGAGGGGTCTCTTCAATTTCCTGGACATATGGTTAACAGTAACTGCATCCGACGCAATATATTTGGCAGGAATTAGTTCGTTGACAGCCATGTCGCATGCCACTGACCATAACATTAACTGGCGGTTACCTCTTCGATACTGATGCAGAAGAATGACATGAAGAAGCTCATGGAGCACGATTCCCATCTTATGCTGATTGGATAAGCTGTCGAACCAGGCAGGATTGTAATAAATAATCAATTCAGGTATGGATGCCATCCTAATCGTAGCAACTTTGTCCGTCTCCACCAAGGATACGGAGGATGCTACATAACCATAAAACGGCTGCTCGATCAAAAGCTTCATGATTACATCCCTTATATTCATGGCATCACCCCTATTCTGCACTAACGATATCAATAATCCTGTCACTGATGCTCTCAAAAATCTTGGATTTTTCGATTAATGCATCCAGATCTTCCGGACGTTTCACCAGGAGGACCTTATAAAACAGAACCTGTAGCTCCTGTGGGAGATCCTCCAGAAATTCATTTAAATTACTAATATGCTCCTCACAGATAATAACACTTGCCACCAGCTTCTTAATTATATAGTTAATGATGTCAATATGCTTATTGGCAATAAGGTTTTGGATATCACTCCTGACCTCACTGTAGTTTTCAAGAAGCTTCTTCGTGGAAGGAATACGGATATCACGGTTTCTTAGGAAACCATAGAAGGACGCTGCAGCCTGGGTACCGACAATACCTGCTACTAATTCGCGCATCAACTTATTCTCCAGCTTACAGTGATTTAATAATTCCTGTACCTTTGTCCAGCCTCTCGGTGTCGGATATTTGGATAGTGCAGTTGAATCAGCCGCTTTCTTTACAACCAGCAGCATATCGGGGCAAGCCTGAAGATAGGAAAGCACTTCATCATTTGAATTATTCTTTAATGAATAATCAATATAATCATCAATTTCTGCTGTTACCTCGATGGAAATAAACCGGTCTATCATCGCGTCATCCAGAGAATTAACCAGATAATTCATTGTATCCGGGTTCATGGTTACTCCGATTGCCCATCCATCTGCAAGATCATGACCGTTAATCTTCTTCTCCAGTAACAGCGGATATAATACGGATACCGTATCGCTGGGTACACGATTAATCTCCTCCAGTACCAGGATGCCTTTCTCGGGATACATCCCCATCTGGATTGCCTGTTTTGTCGGAAGGAATTGCGGTGCCAGATAAATTGTTACGCCGTGCTCCCTGTCCTTATCCGGTAGTCCCATGAAATCCGGTCCCTCCAGCGCAGCGGCATATAAATTGATATAGCCGATACCCAATTCATCGGCACACTGTTTATAAGCGGAGGTTTTTCCGATTCCCCTTTCACTGATTAATGCTGTTACGCTTTTCGTGTTCAGATACAGCTCCTTGATACAATCCTTGGCTTCACTTATCTTCATAATAAAATACCCTGCCTTTCTTCAAAACCTGCAAACTTTGAACCTCTAGCGGCATCATAAACAATACCTGAAAGAAGTTCATAATGAAATTCCAATGGATTTCATTTTGGAGTTCTTTTTAAAGTAAATTATGTTTCTCATAATTTATATTGAAAATGCTTTTTTGGTTCGGGTGTCATAAGTCGGATTTATATATGAAGATGAATATGTATGCATATATATTCATCTTGACTTGCCTTACCATCTAGTGGTTGCCAAAAAGAATGGCTCCCACTAGATGCCGGTCTGCGCCATCCGAATATATATACACACATATTCATCAATACTGTGTAGAGTAGACTTATGACACCCGAACCTTTTTTATCTATATTATAGTTTCTTCCAGCTCTAAGTTGAGGTATATTTTATCTTATTGTTAAATTCTTGTCAATATTTTTAATAGACTAATATTAACATATTTTTAATAGATTAATTTTAAACTGAAATTATAACTAAAAACTCTTTTGCAATTCTCTGACAAATTATAGGATTTATCCCTTGTTCTCTTTCAATATCTATGCTATTATATGGGTAATATGTACTATGCTGTCATATTTTGGGATGTTCACTTTGAGGGAGGTGACTACATGCAGGTTTATTTATATGTTGAAATCAATGCAATTGCTTTTACGATTTTATTACTGATTTACTTGAATATCCGTAATAAAGTAGATAACAAGCTTTCTGAACAAAAGCTTTTTTTAAGGCTTTTGGCATATACCGCATTGATTCTGATTTTTGATACCTTTATGTGGGTGCTTGATGGAAGGACCTCTCCGATCAGCAGATCGTTATTGATTTTTACTACAACTGTTTATTATATCCTTAATCCTGTCATCTGTATGATCTGGGCTATCTATATTGATTTTCAGGTAAACCATGATTCCAACCGGATTAGGAAGCTCCTAAATTTCTTATCGATACCGGTAGTAATTAATACGGTCTTATCCATCTTGAGCCTTTTTAGTAATATTTATTTTTATATTGACCGTAATAATGTATATCACCGGGGGCATTATTTCTTACTGGTTGCCATCCTTAGCTTTTTATATGTTATCCATACCACAAGTTATGTTATTAAAAACAGAAAAAAAATTAACAGACGTTTCTTTATCTCTTTCCTTTTGATTGAGGTTCCTCCAATTATAGGAGCTGTACTGCAGCTGACATTTTATGGTATTTCTTTAATCTGGGTGGGTATGACTTTATCTGTTTTGATTATTTTTATTAATATTCAGAATGAGCAGATGTATATGGATTATCTGACCGGATTATTTAACCGCAGACAGTTGGATTTCTTCCTGAATGAAACATTACAGAAGGAAAATGTGACACTTGCCGGTATTATGTTGGATCTGAATTCCTTTAAACACATCAACGATCATTACGGACATTATACTGGTGATGAAGCACTTAGACATACGTCGAAGCTGTTGCTTCATACCTTCGGCAACCAGGCATTCCTCTCAAGGTTCGGGGGAGATGAATTTGTCATTCTGTTTGAAGTAAATGATATATCTGAACTTGAGGAGGCAATTGCAAGACTGAAGGAAAATGTTCATAAATTCAATGAAACAAAGGAACTTCCTTATGAGATTCATTTCAGCATCGGCGCTGCTCTCTATCCGAAGGGCTCTAAGATGAATGGGCAGGCATTTCTGAATTACATAGATACATTAATGTATGAGGATAAGCAGACATTATTTCAAGAGACCAGCCTATCCTCTGTCTGCGAACAATAAAGCTTCGCTTACATGCATATATATGGAGTGTTGTGCAGTTCTCCTGCCGGATTAAGGTGTTTCCAAAATTTCAACAATGTTCTTCATGGATTCAATATATTCTTCTTCGGAAGAATTATTAAAAATCAATAAATCATCGATGACATTCGGGTCATCCAGTGTCGTAGGGACATTAAAATTACAGCTGGCGATATATTCGTCCCAGTGTTCCAGCTTCCAGGTATCCCGGTCCGAATTACGAGCGATCATTCGCTGCCTGCATACCTCAATTGAGGTTTCTACCCATACAACCACCAGTCTGGTATTCTTTTCCTTCAATTTTACCTTCAGATTATTGATATAATTCATATCGCGGATTTCTTCGGTAAAAGGCGCATTGATCAAAACAATATCATCATAATCCAAGGCTTCTAAAGCCAGGGCTACTACTGTTTCATATTCGTAATCACGGATATTCTCTTCAAAGAACTTTGAGCTGCGGTCATACGGTTCGCTGGCCACTTTAAAAATCTGCTTGGATAAGATAATCAGAGTATCCTTATCCAGATATACGACATGCTTTAAGGTTTTGGATAACTGCTTTGAAATAAATGTTTTTCCGCACGCTGGCGGTGATGTTACTAAAATCAGCTTCTTCATATTGCCTCCATCTTTCTAAGGTCAGTAATGCCTGGAATCGCAGCATGCCATCGTATCCCTGCCAATTAATCGCATATTTGCTCCGATGGTAGCCTTATACAAACCATATTACCATTCTCACAATATCTTTACAAGCAAAAAGCCAGTGGATGGATGAAAAGAAAATATTTACCATCCTGCGGCTCCATGCTAGAATAAGGATGATAATTCGCCACTCTACGATACGTTTACCTGGCATTATACCGTAAGTCGGTTGATAATTATGGAAGATAACGATATGATAAGCACATAAAGCATCTCAGATTTTTGAGAACTGCTGAGATTAGTCATAACTGATATAAAAAGAAAGTGTGCAGAAAGGTGAGGGCAATGGATAACAAGAAGATCGGTGACTTTATAAGCACCATGAGAAAAAGAAATAATATGACTCAGAAGGATCTGGCTGACAGACTGGGAATAACGGATAAGGCTGTATCAAAATGGGAGCGGGGTGCTGGATATCCGGATATCAGTATACTAAAGCCCTTGGCAGATGTACTGGGTATTACCGTGAATGAATTACTGGATGGGGAGGCCTCTGACAATCCAACAGAGAACACTGCGAGAGAAATTGATCATGCTTTGGAATATGCGGATAAGATAATCACTATGAAGGAGAATAAATTCGGTAAAATTATTGCCATCATTCTTTCCTGCTGCTTATTATTAGCCATCTGTACGAGCATCATCGTGAATATCGCGGTAAATCATGAGCTGTCCTGGTCTCTTCTGGTCACCGCAGGATGCTTTATGGGCGGCTGCCTGTTACTTCCTCCCCTTCTTCAGAAAAGACGCGGTATATTCTACAGCATCTGTTTTCTTACTATCCTGATCATTCCTTTCCTGGCAATCATAGAATGGATTTTATCCGGTTCGGTATCTACTTCAGGCTGGGTATGGGGGATTGGCATACCGGTATCGCTGACCTGGCTGATCATCCTGTGGCTCATTATCTTATTGTATAAAAAGACAAAACGCAACCTTTGGTTTTTTGCCTGCCTCGCCCTGATCTTATGTATTCCAGGCCTGGTACTATGTCAAGAAAAAGTACAAGTTAAATCGGGAAAATTTCATTCTTTTTCAGCATGCCTTATTGTATAATTTTACCAGTTCAGTTTCGAACTTTTCCTCATATTTATTTGGTGATAAATATCCACAATGGCTATGT
>DATMUM010000078.1:0-3227 GCA_035564175.1 Mobilitalea sp. | reverse complement strand
GTTCTTTCAGGACTGTTAATCGCTAATAATTGGCAGTGGATTGGATACTGGATGCTAATTTATCTCGCAGGCTTGCAATCAATTCCGGCTGAATTGTATGAAGCTGCAAGAATTGATGGAGCCGGAGCATTTCATCGTTTTAAAAGCGTTACAATACCAATGCTTGCACCTGCGATTACTATTTGTATTGTAGGTATCACCACGGGTTCCTTGAAGGTATATGATTTATTAGTATCATCAACAATGGGCGGACCCGGAAGAGCATCAACCTCAATTATATATCAAACCTATGCAACGGCCATAAATGGTAGGCAATATGGTTATGGTTCAGCAATGTCAGTAACATTAGTTGTCGCCTTGCTAATAGTTGCATTGATACAGGTTAAAGGATTAAAGAGCAGGGAGGTACAGGCATAATGTCATTCACAAAGAAAGAAAATAAAGAGCTAAATCCGCATCAACCATATACGAAATCAACATTTATTATTCAGATCATAATGACAGTAATGGCTGCTCTGTTTTTTACACCAATTATAATTGTAATCAATTACTCATTCAAAACAAAAAGAGAATTATACTTAAACAGTCCAATATCATTACCAGAGAGCTTAAATCTTGACAATTATAAAAAGGCTTTTGATAAACTCGACATGGCTACAACCTTTACCAATACACTTTTCTACACAGCAGTTAGCGTCATTATTTTAGCATTTTTGTGTGGTTTGACTGCTTGGGCTATTGCTCGTTGTAAGCACAAATTCTTTAAGTTTATCTATGTTTATTTTATAATAGGAATACTAATACCATACCAAGCGTTATTCTTACCAATTTATATTATTGGTTTTAATTTTAAACTTACGAATACGAGATACGGAATTATCTTTATGTATATTGCGACTACGATCTCCTTCGGCGTTTTTCTGATGACAAGCTTTATGTCAACAGTACCGATTGAACTTGAAGAAGCAGCAAAAATTGATGGTTGCAGCATTATCAGAACATACTTCTCGGTCGTGCTTCCTCTATTAAAGCCGGCAATGGCGACACTTATTATTATGCAGTCATTTCAAATTTGGAACGATTATCTCTTGGCAAGTTTATATGTGAGTAAGAAGCAATTGAAGACACTCACCGTAGCAATACAATCCCTGTTTTCCGCGCAGTCAAGTGATTATACGACCGCGATGGCTGCTATTGTAATATCGGTACTTCCCATTGCTGTATTATTTATCAGTTTACAGAAATATTTTATTAAAGGCATGACGGTTGGTGCCGTGAAAGGTTAATGTGTTTTTAAATACCAGAGCGAATCAATATTAATATGGAAGATATGGCTATGCGACGATAATGTGCAGGCTTTAGCAGTGGTTGTTAATAAATTTATACTGGATAATATATTTAACGATTCTAGAGAGGTACATACATGAATACAGTGTCATTATTAAAAGAATATCAGTTGGGCGATATGGTAGTACAATATTATATTGATAACATAACAAAGAATGTTGAATTAATATTATTACCATTGAATACAAGTCCGCTTCCATGGAATGAGAAAAATCAGGTGGTCGATTCCTTAGTTCAATTAAAGTTGGTAGGGGATACATATCCTGGCGGATATGCCGGAGGCGGTACTATGCGACAGGGGGAATCTGTATTAAGACTGGAATATGATAAACAGGAAGAAGAATCATTTGATAACCGAACAGAAATCATCACTAGATTAAAGGATAAAAGAGGTTATGAAGTAGAGCATTGCCTGACTTGGTATAAAGGTGATGAGAGCGTAGAAATGTATACGCGCTTCCATAATCTCAGTGATCAAGAGGCTACCTTGGAATTGCTATCAAGCTTTTCATTAGGAGGAATTACTCCGTTTACCAAGGGTGATGCATTCGAAACAATTAAGGTGCATAGGATTCGGAGCGTTTGGAGTATGGAAGGACGCCTGGAGACTAAATCATTGGAGGACTTACAATTAGAACCCTCTTGGGCTGGTCATGCAATACGTTCAGAACGTTTCGGACAGGTGGGGTCTATGGCTGTAAACCATTATTTCCCTTACATAGCCGTTGAAGATATAAAAAATGATATTCTATGGGGAGCTCAGCTTGCCCACAATGCTTCCTGGCAGATGGAGCTTTACCGCAAGGATGACGGTCTTTCTATCTCCGGTGGCCTTGCTGACAGAGAGTTTGGGCAGTGGATGAAAAAAGTTGCCCCAAAGGAAAGCTTCAATACCCCAATGGCCGTTGTATCAGTTTGTAAAGGTGGCGGTGTAGACCGTATTTCACAAAGATTAACCATGTCAGGTAACCGTATTTTAGAATCCGCCCCAGAAAGTGAGCAGAGTTTACCTATCATATTTAATGAGTACTGTACTACATGGGGTTGTCCTTCGCATGAAAACATTTCAAATATATTAGACGTTATTAAAGATAAAGGTATCAGTTATTTTGTTATTGACTGTGGCTGGTACAAGGAAGATGGAATACCGTGGGATATTGCTATGGGAGATTATCAGGTATCCAAGGAGCTATTTCCGGACGGTCTTGAAAAGACCACACAGGCAATACGTAAGGCAGGTATGAAACCCGGTATCTGGTTTGAGATAGAGAACGTTGGTTCTGCATCAAAAGCATATCAGATGGAAGAGCACTTACTAAAAAGAGATGGGAAAGTTCTTACCACAACCATGAGACGTTTCTGGGACATGCGTGATCCTTGGGTGAAAGAATATCTAACGGAAAAAGTAATCGGATTACTGAAAAAATATCAGTTTGATTATATGAAAATGGACTATAATGATACGATCGGACTTGGTTGTGATGGGGAGGAATCCATCGGAGAAGGTCTGCGCCGGAACATGATGGAGGCTTATGATTTCATCATCAAGGTAAAGCAGGAAATACCAGGAATTATATTGGAAAACTGCGCTTCTGGTGGACACAAGCTGGAACCTTTGATGATGCGAGCATGCAGCATGGCTTCGTTTTCTGATGCTCATGAATGCAGGGAGATTCCAATCATTGCTGCCAACCTACACCGCGTAATTCTGCCGAGACAAAGTCAAATCTGGGCAGTAATCCGTAAAGAGGATGATCTCAAGCGCATCGCCTATTCGATTGCTAATACCTTCCTGGGAAGAATGTGTTTATCAGGGGATGTTACAGATTTAAGCAAAGATAGCTGGAAGGTAATTGACGAAGGAATATCTTTTTACAAGA
>DATMUM010000077.1:0-5477 GCA_035564175.1 Mobilitalea sp. | reverse complement strand
AATATCTTTTCTTTTCAAGAGGGAATTTCTGCCCTCTCTGTTCCGATGCAAAGATTTAGTCCTACTAATTCACACTTATTCCTCCATTCAATGAATTTAATGATACATAGAGTTTTGTACTTTGATAAACTCTTGCATTATAAACAACCGGCTTTGCTATGATATTCCTATGTTCCAATAGATCATAATAGGCCATATCCTATCAGGTAATGATTTTCCCAATAGAATACGGCCTTCTTTTCAGCTTACCATAAAAGCAATGACATTATGATTCACCCAGCTTCTAAGCTTATTAGAATTTAGGTACAACTGCACCTTTATAGGTATCATTTATGAACTTTCTTACTTCTTCACTTTGTAATGCTTTAACCAGAGCCTTAATATCCTCTCTGTTTTCATTTCCCGCTTTTACAGCAATGATATTGCCATAAGTGTCTGCTGCCAGGGAATCCTTATCCTCTACTGCTACTGCATCCGTAGCTACATTTAAGCCAGCTTCAATTGCAACGTTACCGTTAATTACTGCAAAATCTACATCCTGTAAGGAACGTGCAAGCTGAGCAGCTTCAATTTCAATGATGTCAATATTCTTAGGATTATCAACAATATCATTCTTAGTTGCATTCAGACCAGCACCTTCTTTTAAGGTAATCAGCCCCTGCGCTTCTAATAAAAGAAGAGCTCTTGATTCATTGGAAGCATCATTTGGAACAGCAATCTGAGCGCCATCTTTTAAAGCATCCAGTGTTGCAGTTTTTCCGGGGTAAATACCAATGGGCTCATAATGGATAGTACCTGCAGATACAAGGTTGGTGCCATTTTTCTCATTGTATTGATCAAGATATGGCTGGTGCTGGAAGTAGTTCGCGTCCAGATCACCTGCATTGAGTGCTACATTCGGTTGTACATAATCGTCATATACTTTGATTTCGAGCTTATAACCTTCTGCCTCTAAAGCAGGTCTTGCTGCTTCCAGAATCTCTGCATGGGGTGTTGCGCTTGCTCCAACAACGATTGTCTTATCTTCTCCGTCTTTTTTCCCGCAGCCAACAAGGGTTGCTCCTACTAAAGTAAGTACTAATAATACTGATATGATTTTCTTCATAATCATTCCTCCTGTTTATGTAATATTATATATTTCATCTGCACAATCCACTTAATCTTCTTTGAAAAGGATTACCTGTGCAGTTAAAACCATACACGACATCAACATATATCTTATAACAGAATAAAGAGTTTGCCTTGGCAAACTCTCGCGCCGAGCGCGGTCAGCTTGCTGACATAATTCCAATCGCGCGAGCGCGCATCCATGCGGAGTATTTTTTATTTCATAGGACGCAATTTCCTATGAAATAAAAAAAAACAGGATAGCCTGAATAAGCTTCCTGTTTTGTCTTTCAAATTAATTGGGAAAGAAGAAATTATCTCCTCTTTTTCAGCATGAAGACATCACATTCACTCATCAGGTAAACATGTTCAACCAGCATACAGCGCATGCCGCACATATTCATACACATGTTATTTGATGATGTTCTCATAGCTTTGCCTCCAATTTTTATTACATATTAAACAGATATATGTTGATGGTTTTGAGTATACTCTATGTTAATCTATTTGTCAATGCCTGAATAAAATATTTTTCATTCTTTACATATCTGATAAGTAAGATATTGGTAGTTTATTGGATTTCATCTATTTTCTGCGTCTTTTGCCCAATAATACTTTCCGCTAATATGAGATCCTCAGGTGTTGTCAACTTCAGATTGTTATAATCGCCAAGCAGCATTTTCACCGGACTCTTCAGGTATGCTTCATATACCATTGCGTCATCGGTAATTCCGGGGACCGTCTTATTTTCCTCCAAATAAAAAAGCTGATATGCTTTCCATATGACAGAGAACTCAAAGGCCTGAGGTGTCTGTGCAGCCCATAATGTATTACGGTTTGGCGTTGCTGCAATATACCCCTCAGAATTCACTATTTTAATTGTTTCTTTTACGGGTGTCCCGACTAGACATGCTTTGTATCGCTGCACCTGCCCTATGATCGTCTCAATCAATTCTATTGAAATGAACGGTCTTGCTCCATCATGAATTAGGACATAATCCGTAGGGCCGGCTTTCTCCAAAGCTCTGTATACCGAATCGTATCGCTCTTCACCGCCCTCGATAATCTGAGATACCTTTTTAAATTGATAGAAATCTACGATTTGTTCCCTGCAATACTCAACCTGACCACTACCGGTGACAAGTATAATATTATCCACGCTGCTTTCTTCAAAGGCTTTCAGGGAATAATATATAACCGGCTTCTCTTGTAAGATTAAAAATTGTTTGGCTACCGGGGAATTCATACGCTTTCCCTGACCGGCAGCCAAAATTATCGCAGTAATTTTATGTTTCATATAAATTACCATGCCTTTCTTCATAACCTGCAAACTTTGGGCCGCAATCACAAAGTTGTGTGTGAAAAATCTTGATTTTTCAACCGCAGCTTATCTTTCACCGATTTTCAAGTTCGGAACCGCATTCAAATCGAAACCTGCTCTGCTTCCCTTGATATATTCATAATAAGCAGCAGCGCCTACCATTGCCGCATTATCCGTACAATAAATCGGGGAAGGATGAAAGAAATTAAGCCCATTCTTCTTGCATGCCTCAGCCATTGCTTCCCTAAGTGATGAATTGGAAGCAACTCCACCTGCCATTACAACCTGCTTCATCCCAAAATCTTTCGCTGCCAGGAGGGTCTTTGTAACAAGAACATCAATTACTGCTTCCTGAAAAGAGGCTGCAATATCAGCCCGGTTGATTTCTTCATGCTTCATTTCACAGGAATTGATGTGATTTAAAACCGCTGACTTCAAACCACTGAAGCTGAAATCATAGGGTGCTCCTTCAATCTGTGCCCTTGGAAATGTGATTGCTTTCTTATTCCCTTCCTTTGACAATTTATCTATCTTCGGTCCACCCGGATAACCTAATCCAATCGCACGTGCCACCTTATCAAAAGCTTCACCGGCTGCATCATCCCGGGTTCTGCCTATAATCTCATATACTCCATATTCCTTGACCAGTACCAGATGGGTATGACCACCGGATACAATCAGGCACAGGAATGGCGGCTCCAGCTCTTTATTCTCAATGTAGTTTGCAGACACATGGCCTTCAATATGATGGACTCCAACCAAGGGCTTGCCGCTTGCAAAACTGATCGCTTTTGCTTCTGCCACTCCGACCAGCAGTGCTCCAACCAGACCAGGTCCATAGGTTACACCAATTGCATCAATCTCATCCAGAGTAACCTGTGCTTTTGTTAGTGCTTCCTCGATTACCTGATTAATTTTCTCAATATGCTTACGTGAAGCAATCTCCGGTACAACTCCTCCATATAGCTTATGAAGCTCTATTTGTGAGGAAATGATATTGGAAAGAACCTCTCTGCCATTTCTTACAACAGCTGCAGCTGTCTCATCACATGAGGTCTCAATTGCAAGTATTAAAGTATCATTTGTCATAATAATCTCCATTCTGTCTAACCCGTGAATTTGGGAGTCGGCACAAATTATTATCTATTTGGAAGACTGATAGGGACATACTCCCAGCCTACAATCTTCCACCTTTTATCTAACTCCTGGCGTAATAGCACCTTCCAGGTCTCGGTAAACTTAACATTTTCCAGTATGGTATACCTTTATGACTTCCTTTGGTGTCTCGGGATAATTAGTAATTAAGTTTTTGTTTAGGATTTTATCTTCTGTCACTCATCCTGATCAAATTCCAGCGTTATACTCTTTCTATCCTTTCCAAGCTTTACATTAGGGAAAATACGTTTTGCTTCACCAATAAAATCCTCCGGCCGGATTAAGGACGGGCTGTAATGGGTTAACCATAGTTCGTTTACATTCGCTTCTCTGGCCAGCTTTGCGGCCTCGCAGAAGGTCATGTGCTTATATTCCTTGGCCTTTGTATCTTTTTCATTCTCACCATACATGCCTTCACAAATAAATAAATCTGAATCCTCAGCATTCTCTGCAATTGATTTAACCGGTCTTGAATCAGTACAATAGGTCAGCTTGATCCCCTTACGTTCCGGTCCGATCACCATATCCGGAGTATAAGTGGTATCACCATCAACGATGGTATCACCTTTCTGGAGACGATTCCAGTATTTTTGCGGAACCTGATTCTCCAGGGCTCTTTCCGTATAAAAACGTCCGCCTCTTTTTATATAAACACTATAGCCATAACAGGTAACATTATGCTTTACCTGAAAAGCTTTTATCTGATATCCGTTCAGTTCAATCGTCTCCTCCGGTAAGATAAGCTCGATAAATCGAAGTTCAAATGGCAGCTCCGGTGCGATTACCCTGAGAGCACTTACAACTCTCTCCAACCCCCTCGGTCCTATCAAGGTTACCGGTTCCGTACGGTCAGCATTACCCATAGACAACAGCAGGCCCGGCAAGCCGCTGATATGATCCCCATGGTAATGGGTAAAACAAATAATATCAATGGAATGAAAACTCCAGCCCTTTTCCCTGATAGTAATCTGAGTTCCTTCTCCACAATCTATGAGCAAGCTGCTGCCATTAAACCTTGTCATCAGGGCAGTTAACCACCTGCCCGGCAGCGGCATCATACCACTCGTTCCTAACAAACATACATCTAACATTTTTATCCATGCCTTTCTTTCCATTCTAATACTCCGGGTTCATCACCCTTTACTATAGTATTTGCTATGAGCAAGTTTTATAGAATCTCCTATTTTCATCTTCTATGGAGAAATATTTTACCATAGTTTTTACATTCACTTAAGCATGTATACTTTATTTTATCAGTATGTTCTATTGTTTGTCCAGAAAATTGTTTCCTTGGGTGATTCCGGTGCCATAATCGGAGAAGCTTCAATTACTCAGATATAAATAATCCAAGGTCGATATTTGTTATTGCTAGAGAGGGAGGTGTAGCAGTTGGATGTGGGGCCTTTCGAGAATTATCAAATGATATTGCCGAAATTAAACGAATGTATGCCAGAAAAAAATCTTGCGGTATCGGTAACAAAATTCTTACCTATCTGGAAGAGCAGGCTAAAGAATTGGGATACAATAGAATTGTCCTTGAGACACGTAAATGTAATGAAAATGCGGTTATATTTTATTTAAATAATGGCTATCAAGCTATAAATAATTATGGTAAATATAAAATATATCAGAAGCAGTATGTTTTGGAAAAGATCTTTGATACAAACTGCCATAATTGTTTGAGGCTGCGTTTTTCATACTCTTTAATAAAAACTACTTTATAAACCGCCATCCTATTGTTAACATCGTTATGTTATTAGCTGCTGTCATTTAACTATCATGATCAATGTTAACAAGCATATTGAAAGCGTTTTATAAAGCAAATTCTTATGATTTATGAAATCTTTTAGTAATGATTTCTTTTTATGATATCTATAAATATCTTGTATGATAT
>DATMUM010000076.1:0-21322 GCA_035564175.1 Mobilitalea sp. | reverse complement strand
TGTGGCTATTTTATTTCAGAAAATGATTCTCTGGAGCAGGCCCAGATGAATAAGGTCGATTACATCCTAAGAAAATTGAACCTGAAAGAAGGAAATACACTGCTGGACATCGGATGCGGATGGGGTGAATTAATCATAACTGCTGCTCGTAAGTATAAGGTGAAAGCTTTGGGAATTACCTTAAGTCAGGAGCAACTGGATAAAGTGAAGCAAAGAATTATCGATGAGGGTCTTACCGGATATGCAGACGTGCAATTGATAGATTACCGGCAGCTTAAGGATAGGACATTTGACCGAATCGTTAGTGTTGGGATGCTGGAGCATGTCGGGAAAGATTATCTATCCGAATATTTTTCAGTAATTAATTCACTGCTAAACGAGGGCGGTATCTCTTTATTACATTGTATCACAAGCATGAAAGGAGGCACAAACTCATGGATTGACCGATATATTTTCCCGGGTGGCTATGTTCCTGCCGTATATGAACTAGTTAATTATATGAGCTCTGAAACATTTCACTTAATCGATATGGAAAGCTTAAGGAGACATTATGTCAGAACTTTGGAAAATTGGGCTGATAATTTTGAGAATTCCATGTCGATTATTAATACTATGAAGGATGACTCCTTCATCCGTATGTGGCGGCTTTATCTGAATTCCTGCGCTGCTTCTTTTATGGTCGGTAATATTGATATCCATCAATTTTTATTTACAAAAGGTATTTCTGAAGATTTACCATGGACCAGAAATTACCTATATCTTAATGAATCAAATTAAAACAGAGGTTCATTCCATTCATATAATAATTTTTAATTACCAACGTAAATACTGCATAGATTGAATTTTAATCAGGCATAATGATGTTGTTATATCATTAATGAAAAGGAGTGTATTTGTATGGTTACGATGGATACAACCAGAATGCAATCTTGCATCGATGCATGCAACAGATGCGCTCAGGCCTGTTATGAATGCTTTCATGCATGTCTGAATGAAGTTGATGTGAATGCCAGAAAGAATTGCATCAGTATGTTAGTAGAATGTGCTATGATGTGTCAGATGTCAGCATCTATGATGTCTATGAACGGACAATACTCAAAGGAGCATTGCTCTCTTTGTGCTAAAATCTGTGACAGCTGTGCAAAAGAATGTAATATGTTTAAAGATCAACACTGTAAGGCATGTGCTCAGGCTTGTCAGGATTGTGCTGACGAATGCAGAAAGATGGCAGGTAAGTAATCCAACCGAATTGATTGATGATGCTTTCTTAATAATTGCTTTAGCCTAAGGCAAGAATAACAAAAAGAGCTATTCCGAGTTAAATTACTCTCTCTGGAATAGCCCTTTTAATTTAATTGATTATATTCCCATATCCATCCTCCTGCTGCTTTGATTACTCTTCATATTTCCCTTCATAATTATCAGATTGTTGAACCTCTTATGAATTGCTTCATAAATTATTATAATGAATATTAATTAAGAGGTTTACATGTATTCTGACAGAGCAATCAATACATTAAATACTACTCGTGTCTGTGGTGGCAACCATTTTCAAAATGCTATAGAAATATCCAATGTTGTCTATGCAGATAAATCTCCAGCTTCAATCATTATTACCAATGGGGAAATAATTCAAGATGCTTTGCTATCGACTTCCCTGATCCATTTTCCCCACAATGCTCCAATTCTTTATTCCCATACCGATTTTATTGATTCTGAAACAGTAAACCAAATATTTAAGCTCAATCCAAAAGGAGTAAGTGGAACACAGATATTTTTAGTTGGCGGTATATCTTATCAAGTAGGTAATTACTTAGCATCCTTAGGATTAAGTATAGAAGTTATAACCGGTAAAAGTTATTATGAAACCGCTGCAAATGTAACTAAATACCTGAATAACATAGATAATATTATGCTTATACCTTCTGATGAATATTGGGATGGTTTGTCCGCCTGTGCCTGGGCAGCACATATGGGAGCTCCTATTCTATTAATAACGAAATATCTGATACCGGACTATACACGTGCTGTAATTGAAGCTAATGAAAACTGTAATGTATATCTGTTTGGTAATCAAAAATCCATATCTGAAAATGTAATAAAAGAACTTCAGACAATGAATATTAAATATATTGGAATAATAACTGGTAATAATCCATATGACATCGCTGTTAACTTCGCAAAATATAAGAGTCCTGACGGTAAATTCGGATGGGGTAAAACTGATCGTAACGGGCATGCGTTTACCTTTACTTCCGCTGAAAATCCATTTAATGATGCAGTAGGTTCAATCTTTGCCCATCTTGGGAAACATAGCCCTACTCTTGTAATTAAGAGAGATGAATTACCGGAGGTCACATATCATTATATTGAATCTGTTAAGCCTATCCTTAAAGAAGAACCTATACCTCCTTATATGCACGGTTGGATTATTGGCTGCGAAAATGACATTACTTACTCTACACAGATTGAAATTGAAAAAGCACTCTCTATTGATAAACCTCATAAGTAATGAAGTAATATCGTATTCATATATTATAAAGGGTAGTATTCTTCAAAGAAGCTCTACCCTTTTATATCTGTTGTCAGTCACCAAAAATAACTTACATTTTTCATAATTTTTTATCTTTACGCATTCTTGCCTGTGTAGACTAGGATGGAGTCTCTTAAGAAAGCAGCCAGACCCGGTTGTTTCTTGTCATAATAGGCGGTAAAGCGCTCATCCTCCACATACATCTGGGCGAGACCGGCATGAGCTTCCTTGCTGTAGCTGCTCCAGGTAAAGGATAACCATTGACGGTGAAGCTCCGCAGTTTTCAGCGCCAGTTCTCCTGCCGGATCACCTGTTGCGAAAGCTGCTTCCAAAGTAGTAAGCACCTCCTGGCCCAGCTTCTCAAACTCAGTATATTGTTCCTGCGTCATATTCAGCATTTTCTGATTTGATTTGTCTACGGTCTCATTCCCGTATTTTTCTCTTATTTCCTTACCATATTTCTGCTCGTTTTCTTCCACAAGCTTTTTCTTAAATCCATTGAATTTTTCTTTATCATTCATTTTAATCAATCCTTTCTTATATTCCATTGTCTTCCTGACATTTTCAATCAGCAGATCCAACTGCTGTCTTTGCATAAGGAGCTTTTCAAGATGGTCTTTTAATGCTTCCGTCTCATCAAAGTCTTTCGAGTCCAAGCTTTCTTTGATTGTATCCAGATTAACGCCCATTTCCCGGTAGATCATAATCTGCTGCAGCAGATCCACTTCCTTCTGACCGTAGATCCGATATCCTGATGAATTAATTCTAGCCGGCTTAAGAATCCCAATTTCATCATAATAACGTAAGGTTCTGGTGCTTACCCCTGCGAGTTGACTTAACTTCTGAATTGTATATTCCATCTTTCCCTCCATACCACCGCTAAGCGGATGTTTTGTGTATTAACCAAAAGCATTTGATATGCTTCCTGGCAGCTGTATGTTACTCAGCTTTTCTCCTTACAAACTTAGTCTATACCTTTACGTTACGTTAATGTCAAGAGATTTTTTTAACGTTTTCCGTAAAATGCAAAGTTAAATTCTTGATTGCATTTATGTACTTACCTATCAAGTACTGGGCTTCCCTGCGTTGTGTGGCGTTTCGGCGCGCTTCGGGTCTTGCAAGCCAATTCACTAGTCATAAAGAGAAAAGAGTTAACCTAAGCAAACTCTCGCACCGAACACGGTCAGCTTTACTGATATAATTCCAATCATACGAAAGTGCATCCATGCAAAGTATTTTTATTCCATAGGTTACAATTTCTATACATTAAAAAAGAGACAAACTCTGTTGTCTCAAATAAATTTTCCATGATTTCATCCGGCTCCTGTAGTCGGAATTCCTCTATAAATGCTCATAATATCAGAAATCTTCGATATGAAAATGATATCAGCATTCATCGATATTCACATGATATCAGTATTCTTTTGTCTGCACATGATATCCTCAGCTACATCATTAAATATTCTCCTATACCATAGCCAGCTTCTTCTGTTTCTTCTCTCTTTATACCATAAGCCAGCTTCTTCTGTTTCTTCTCTCTTTATACCATTGCTAGCTTCTTCTGTTTCTTCTCCCTTTATACCATTGCCAGCTTCTTCTGTTTCTTCTCCCTTTTTCTTTTTGCTAAAAGCTTGGTAAGCTCATAGACATCTGAATATTGCTGCAATTGATTGCTTTCTACCACCGCAGTCAGGGTTAATAACGGATATTGTTCTATTTCACCATGACGGTTAACGGTCTTGATATAACCTTTCTGGACATCTGAAGTGTGATAGAAGGTTAATACCTCCGTTTCAAATTGCTTGATCGCTGTATTAAAATATTCTTCTGTAATATGTCCGTTCATTATCACGACAAAATCATCTCCGCCGATATGTCCTACAAATTGCTCCTCGGGAATCTGGTTTCTTAATGTATTTGCCAGCAGCTTTATTACCAAATCTCCATTTTCAAAACCATAGACATCATTATAGGCTTTAAAATTATCGATATCAATGTAAGCAACACTGTAATCCATATTGCTTCTTAGGCTCAGATTTAGCCTCTCTTCAATCATCAAATTGCCTGGCAGCCCGGATAAGGGATTTTGATGCTTTGCATGATCTACTTCGATTTCCGTCTTTTTCTGCAGTAAATCCTTAATAGTTACCGTTCCAATATATTTTCCGCTTTCCGTAACAACAATAAAATCATAAAGGCTATCATTCTTGCGGGACATAGCCATTATGGATACTGTATTTATCGGGGTATCCGCTTCCACAGATAAGAAATTACGATCCATCAGCTCTGAGATAGGCTTATTCTGATAGAGGGAAAATCCATAATGACCGCTCATTTTGCGGGTTAACTTCTCATATGTCATAATGCCAAGTGGAATATCATTTTCAACAATACATAATCCGAAGAAATTAGGATTCTGCTTAAAAATATTATAGACATAACAAGAGGTTACCTTGGGTGAAACGATGCCTGAATAGGAGGCAAGGCTTTTGATACCCATGAACGCACTATCATTCCGATTAAACTGCTGTATTTTATGCTGTGCTGAGATAATGGCCTTGATAACTTCCGCATTGATATCTTCTATTTCAGAGGAAGGCTTCTGTATATAATAGCCTTGTCCATATTGAACTCCGAGGGTTATGAGCGTTTCCATTTCTTCCTTACACTCAATACCCTCTGCAATCAGATTAATATTTGCAGTTTTTGATAGCTCCACCATTCCTTTTACCAATGCATACTTTAGTTTATCCAGGTGGATTCCACGGATTAATTTCATATCTAGTTTTATATAATTCGGATTAACATCACTGATCAGATTAAGACCGGAATATCCTGCTCCCGCGTCATCAATGGCGATTTTATAATACTGGCTGCGGTAATGATCAATTGTTGACAGGAAGCCACCCATATCAAGAATAACATTACGTTCTGTAATTTCGAATATTACATTCTGCGGCTCTATATGAAACTGCATCAGAAACTCCCGGGTAAAGCCCTTTTTGAAGTTTTCGTCATGCATGATATTCGGATTAACATTGAGAAACAGCATCTTACTGTAAGGCGGAATCATAAATTGATATGCCGCTTCCAGTGCCTTCGTTCTGCATAACAGCTCCAAATCCCATAATCTATTATATTCACCGGCAATACCGAATAACATCTCAGGATTCTTAATCACATTATCACAGGTAATTCTGCTTAAAGCCTCATGACCTAACACACTGCCGTCCCTTAACGATATGATAGGCTGAAAAACAGTCCTTATCTGTTTGTTATTGATGATATAATCCAGGGCCTCTTTTCTTTCGTCAATCATGAAAAAACCTCTTTCGTTTTTGTTTTCATTTTAGCAAAGTTTACAGACCCATTCCATCAAGTTATGGTAAATGTTAGGTGAAATCTATTCAAACTTTAAGTAAGAAATACCCATTTTTACAGTATCATCAGTATCATTATAACAGAGGCTTCTTATACGCATGAGAAGCTTCAATCAGTTCATTCAGCTTATCCTGTGCCAATCCGCTGTCGATTATCTCTTTAGCCAGCTTCACACCATCCTTTAAAGAATCCGCCTTATCTCCGATCATCAAAGCTCCGGCAGCATTCAGGATGACTGCCTGACGGCGGGGTCCTTTATTTTTACCGGAGAATACATCCCTGATCATGACTGCATTCGCTTCCGGGGTTCCGGTAATAATATCATTGAGCTTGCAGCGGGCTAATCCCAGATCCTCCGGTATAATCTCATAGCTGGTTATGATACCATTCTTCAGTTCATTTACTCTTGTCTTACCCAGCAGTGAGATCTCATCCATTCCATCTTCCCCGTGAACAAAGAGTGCTCTCGTATAGCCCAGGGAACCTGCTACATGGGTTACCTTATCCAGCAGCTCGGGCTTATAGACACCCATCACATGTCTGGTAGCACTTGCCGGATTCACCAGCGGCCCGATGATTGTATAAAAAATAGTCTTAATTCCCAGATCCTGTTCTGGATGGATCATTTTCTGCATCACTGGGTGGAATAAGGGTGCGTACATGAATGCGATTCCGACTTCTTCAATTAATTTCTCTACGCCTCTTGGGCTTTGGTTGATCTGAATTCCGAGAGCCTCCAGTACATCCGCACTTCCGGACAGATTGATATTGGATCTGCTGCCGGTTTTTGCTACCTTAATTCCTGCTGCAGCCGCTACGAAGGCTACAGCTGTTGATATGTTAAAGGTACTTAGTCCGCCACCGGTTCCGCAGGTATCCATCAGTTCACTATCTACCTTAGGATTGATATGAATGCACTTGTCTCTCATTGCCCGTGCAATGGCTGAGATTTCGGTCAGTGTCGGCCCTTTCATCAATAAGGATACCTGAAAGCTCATGATCTGGATATCAGTCATTTCATCATTATGAATGGCAGTGATTGCACCATATGCCTCTTCTTCCGTCAGATCCTGGGCGGAATTTAGTTTAAGTAATATTTCGTTAATATGAACGGACATTCCTCAGATTGCCCCCTTTATACTGCGGACATATTCTGCAACATGGGGAACACATTCCTTACCGTATTGCGCTACGATCTTAACAATAGCACTGCCGACGATGACTCCATCGGAGATTGCTGCCATCTTCGCAGCCTGTTCCGGAGTGGAGATACCAAAGCCGATGGCACAGGGTATATCCTTCACTTCCTTCACCAGCTTAATCATCTCTTCAACACCGGTTCCGATTTCACTGCGGACACCGGTAACACCCATGGAGGATACACAATAGATAAAGCCTTCTGCCTCTTTCGCAATAGTACGGATCCGCTCCTTCGAAGTCGGAGCAATCATGGAAATCAAGGTGATGCCATACTTATCACAATAAGGCTTCAATTCCTCTCTTTCATCATAAGGAACATCCGGAACGATCAAAGCGTCGATGCCAGCCCTTTTACTGTTCTCCATAAAACGCTCCGTACCATAGGTATATATGGGATTTGCATAGGTCATAAAGGCCAATGGCACATCGCTTACCTTACGTACTCTTGCTACCATATCAAAAAGCTTATCCGTCGTCGTACCTGCAGATAAAGCTCTGTAATCAGCTTCCTGAATTACCGGCCCTTCTGCGACTGGATCGGAGAACGGAATCCCAAGCTCGATCAGATCAGCACCGGCTTCCGCCATGCGAAGGACCAATTGCTCTGTTACCTCCAGGCTTGGATCGCCTGCTGTAACAAAGGGGATAAATGCTTTCTTATTCTGAAATACATCACTTATTCTACTCATAAATCTGTACCCCCCTGTATCTAGCAATTGCTGCAACATCTTTATCTCCTCTGCCGGAGAGATTGATCACGATAATCTTATCCATATCCATGGTCGGAGCGAGCCTCCTTGCATAAGCTACCGCATGCGCACTCTCGATCGCCGGAATAATACCTTCCGTTTTCGCCAGATATTCAAAGGCTTCCACAGCTTCCTGGTCTGTCACGGGTACATACAGAGCACGTCTGGTATCGTGCAGATTTGCATGCTCCGGTCCGATACCGGGATAATCAAGACCTGCAGAAATGGAGTAAACCGGTGCAATCTGACCATATTCATCCTGACAGAAATAAGACTTCATTCCATGGAAGATGCCAAGAGAGCCTGTTGCTATCGTAGCAGCTGTCTTATCCGTCTCAACACCTTTACCGGCTGCTTCACAACCGATTAACTGAACAGACGTATCCTCAATGAAATCATAGAATAGTCCCATAGCATTACTACCGCCGCCAACACAGGCGATCACAGCATCCGGCAGTCTGCCTTCCTTTTCCTTCAGCTGTTCCTTTACTTCTTTACCGATGATGCTCTGGAAATCACGTACAATTGTCGGGAAGGGATGAGGTCCCATAACAGAACCAAGTACATAATGGGTATCCTCTACTCTCTTAGTCCATTCCCTCAGGGTCTCATTTACTGCATCCTTTAAGGTCATGGTTCCGGAGGTTACCGCATGTACCTTGGCACCTAAGAGCTCCATACGAAATACGTTCAGTGCCTGACGCTCCGTATCCTCTTTCCCCATGAATACCTCGCATTCCAGTCCTAAGAGAGCTGCTGCCGTCGCAGTTGCAACACCATGCTGACCAGCACCGGTTTCTGCGATGACTCTGGTCTTGCCCATCTTCTTTGCCAAAAGCACCTGGCCAAGGACATTGTTGATCTTATGGGAACCGGTATGGTTCAAATCCTCCCTTTTAAGATAAATCTTCGCTCCACCCAGATCCTTGGTCATCTTATCTGCATAATACAGCATGGAGGGTCTTCCTGCATAGTTTTTCAGCAGGTCATCCAGCTCTCTGCAAAATACTTCGTCATTTTTATAATGGTTATAAGCCTCTTCCAATTCAATTACTGCATTCATTAAGGTTTCCGGGATGAACTGCCCTCCGTGGATACCAAATCTTCCTTTTGACATAGTTACCTCCATTCCGCCGATGTGCGGCATAAGCAGTTTAATTCGTATCACAATGACCTTCCAAAAAGAATAACCGGTATTAATCTGCTTTACTTCTTACTTTTGCTACAATATCTTTAATTTTATCATAATCCTTAAAGCCATCCGTCTCTACTCCGCTGCTGACATCAATACAATAGGGATTTGCCAGACTTAGGGCATGCTCCACATTTCCTGTATTTATGCCGCCTGCCAGGAAAAACGGTTTCGAAGTCTTAGTTATCACTGTCCAATCAAAGGTCTCACCACTGCCTCCGTATTGGTCCTCCTTATAAGCGTCCAGCAATAGATAATCACAGGTCAGCTTTGCTGTCTCCAGGATATCCTCCGTACTTCGCACTCTGACAGCTTTCATAATTGGCTTGCTCACCAAAGCTTTCAGACTGCTGATATATTCCTCGTCCTCATCTCCGTGCAGCTGAATGATATCGATAATTCCTGCCTTACAGATAGAGATGATTGTCTTAGGAGCTGCATTGACAAATACACCGACTGCCTGTATCTGATCAGAAAGCATCGCCTTCAGTTCCCTGGCCGTCGCTTCCGATACCTGCCTCCTGCTTTGTGCAAAGACAAAGCCGATGTAATCCGGAAGTACCTTATTTACCATATCGATATCAGCCGGTCTGGAAAGCCCGCAGATTTTAATCTTTGACATAAGCATTCTCCTTGTGTAAATGCATTTCATTTTAGCCACGTAATTCCGTTATGATTTCCTTCTTATTCGGGCTTCTCATCAGGGTTTCTCCGATGAGTACTGCGTTCACTCCAGCATTCCGTAATTCTGTAATATCTTGTGCCGTCTTAATTCCGCTCTCAGCCACAAATATGATATTCTTCGGAACTAAGCCCCTCAGTCGGACACTATTATTCAAATCTACTTCAAAGGTCTTCAGATTACGGTTATTCACTCCGATGATACGGGCTCCGGCTTTCATGGCGGAGTAAATCTCCTCCTGCGTATGTGCCTCCACTAAGGCAGATAAACCTAAGTGATCGCAGATTTTAAGATATCTGTGTATGGTATCCGTATCTAATAAGGAACAGATCAGCAGTACCGCATCCGCACCGATTACCTTGGCTTCATAGATCTGATATTCATCAACTGTAAAATCCTTACGAAGAACCGGTATCTGAACTTCATTACTTATCTCAGTCAGGTAGCTGTTATCTCCTTTAAAATACTCCGGTTCCGTAAGAACTGAGATAGCATCTGCTCCGGCTTTTTCATAATCCTTCGCGATTTCCAGATAGGGGAAATCTTCGGCAATAATGCCTTTCGAAGGTGATGCCTTCTTGACTTCACAGATAAAAGCCATCTTTCCCTGTAATGCCCTTTCAAAAGCAAAGGCATTACGGCTATGGAAGCTTCGTACTCCTGCTCCGTCATAAATGATTGACTTCAATTGCTCTAAGGGAAGTATTTCTTCTGCTTTAGCCACCCGCACCCGGCTGGATTCTGCAATTGTATCAAGTATCATATCCTTCCTCGTCTTTCTCTCATATTTTCATTCAGACTTCAATTTTCCTGTTATAATTCACGAATGGATTTTCCATATGATAAAGTATATTCTGTGCATCACAACTGCGAAGATTGAGTTAAAGTACAAATATTTCGTAACTGACATTGCATCTATTCTTTGGAAAGCTTAACAAAATTATTCAGCTTCTCCATAGCCTTTCCGCTGTCAATGATATCTGCCGCTAATTTTACACACTCTCTTAAGGTGATATTATTATAAGTCATATAAAGGCACACCGCGGAATTCAGTAACACGATATCACGCTTCGGTCCTTTTTCACCGCTCAGGATTCTGCGTGCAATATCAGCATTCATTTTAGGATCTCCGCCAACCAGATCCTCCGGTTTGCAATATTCAAAACCAAACTGATGAGGATCTAAGAAGAAGCTGTTCACCTGACCGTTATTTACCTCACATACCGTAGTCTTTGCACTGAGGGATACTTCATCCAGCCCGTCATGTCCATGAACGACCATAGCTCTCTTCACACCAAGATTAGCCAGAACCCTTGCCATCGGCTCAACCAGCTTCTCGTCATATACACCAAGCAACTGCAGGTTTGCATTTGCCGGGCTGGAAAGGGGACCGAGAATATTGAAAATAGTTCTTACACCCAGTTCCTTTCGAACCGGGCCCGCGTATTTCATCGAAGAATGATAAATCGGAGCAAATAAGAAACAGATGCCGATTTCCTTCAATATCATTTCACTCTTCTCCACCGGGATATCAATTTTAACACCCAGGGCTTCCAGAACATCGGCACTTCCGCATTTACTGGATACGCTGCGGTTACCGTGCTTCGCTACCGGAATTCCGGCAGCAGAGATAATCAGGGAGGAAACGGTTGATATATTAAAGGTAAATGCTTCATCACCGCCGGTTCCAACGATATCGAGAACATCACCCTCATGCTTCAGTTTCAGGCCTAATTTTCTCATGATCATCGCACAAGCGGTTATTTCATCAATGGTTTCACCCTTCATACGGATTGCTGTAATAAAGGAAGCGATCTGTGCATTGGTTGCATTACCGCTCATAATTTGCTCCATTACTTCCTTCGTCATATCTAAGGTCAGATCTTCTTTATTTAATAATTTATAAATTGCCTGTTGTATCATTAACTGCCTCCAATCTACCGCCTGATGCGGTTTTCCAATTCGCAGTGCCTAAAATGTTGTATCTATTTCTCAATCTTAAGGAAATTTCTCATAATTACTTCACCCTGTGGTGTCAGAATGGATTCCGGATGGAACTGAACTCCGAAAATCTCGTAATTTCTATGCTTAACTGCCATTACCTCTCCGTCATCATCCTCAGCAATTACTAACAACTCATCCGGTAAGGTTTCCTTCTTAGCAATCAGGGAATGATATCTGGCTGCCTGGATGATAGGTGCGAGGCCGTGGAAGATTCGTGCACCGTTGGCTATGTGGATGCTGCTCTGCTTGCCATGCATCAGACGTTTTGCCAGGGTAATCTCAGCTCCAAAGGTCTCGCTGATCGCCTGGTGTCCGAGACATACACCAAGGATCGGTACTTCCCCTTTTAACTTGGCAATTGCCTCTTCAATGATTCCGGCATCCTTAGGATAACCGGGGCCGGGTGAAATTATGATATGAGAGGGGTTCAGCGCTTTGATTTCTTCCACGGTCATTTCATCATTACGGATGACTTTAATTTCACCGCCGATACTGCCGACTAACTGTACCAGATTGTAAGAAAAGCTGTCATAATTATCAATTAATAATACCATTATTCATCCACCTCGCTTGCCTTCATAATAGCTTCGATTACAGCTTTCGCTTTATTTTCAGACTCTTCATATTCCTTCTCGGGCTTACTGTCAGCTACAATGCCTCCGCCTGCCTGGACATATACCTTGTCATTCTTCTTTACTGCCATTCGGATTGCGATGCAGGTATCCATATTACCGGTAAAATCGATATAACCGATTGCACCGCCGTAGATGCCTCTCGGTCCCTTTTCCTGTTCCTCGATGATTTCACAGGCTCTGATCTTCGGCGCACCCGATAAGGTTCCTGCCGGAAGGATGGCTTCAATTGCTGCTAAGGCATCCTTATCCTTAACAATCTCACTTTCCACCTCGGAGGTGATGTGCATGATTCTTGAATAACGCTGTATTCTCATATAATCGATAACCTCAACGCTGCCGTATTCTGAAATCTTGCCAAGATCATTTCTTCCGAGATCCACCAGCATGTTGTGTTCGGATAATTCCTTCTCATCGGCAAGAAGTTCCTTCTCCAAAGCCTTATCCTCTTCCAGGTCCTTACCTCTTGGTCTGGAACCGGCAATCGGGAAGGTAGATAACTTGCCATCCTTTAATCTCACCAGCGTCTCCGGAGAGGTACTGATCAGCTGTACATCGTCATTTTGCATGAATACCATATACGGTGAAGGATTGGTGGTTCTAAGAACACGGTAAGCATTCAGAAGATTATCCTTATATTCCGTCTCAAAGCGTCTTGAGATAACCGCTTGGAAAATATCCCCGTTCACGATGTATTCCTTCGTCTTCTCCACCATCCTGCAGTATTCTTCCTTAGACACATTGCAGGAGAAGGATGGCTTGCTGAAGCTGGTGTGCTTTTGGAAAGGAACTGCTTCCAGGATAAAGCGGGTCAGATTCTCAATATCGGATACTGCCTTTCCGTAGTTTTCTAGAACTTTATCCGTCTTCATATTCACTACGATGCTGATCTTCTGCTTCAGATGATCATAAGCAATTACCTTATCAAACAGCATCAGGTCAAAATCGTTAAATTCACTGCTTTGTAGCTTTAATACCGGTTCTGCGTAACCAATCATTTCATAAGAGAAATAACCGACAAGCCCTCCGGTAAAGGGTGGCATTCCTTCGAGCTTCGGTGCCTTATACTGCTCCAGCAGCTTTCTTAATACATCAAAGGGCTTCTCCGTCTGGATAACCTGTTTCTCACCATCCTCTATGGTGACCACCTTGTTCTTACAGGTCACATGTACAATCGGATTAAATCCAAGGAAGGAATATCTTCCCCATTTCTCACCGCCTTCAACACTTTCTAACAGATAATATCTCTGGCTGATCTGTGATATCTTTCGAAGCAGAGTAATCGGGGTAATGACGTCTGCATAGATTTCCTTGCAGATTGGGATGATGCTGTACTCTTTTGTCAATTTTTCGATTTCGTGACTGCTTGGTGTTACCATACTAATTCACCTTATTTTTCACTGATGGGATGAAAAATTCCTTTCTTTGAATTTTTTTAATGGATGGATCATGAATATAGCAATAAAAAAAGCCTTTATCCCTGTAAATTACAGGGACAAAAGCTTTGAACTTCTGCGGTACCACCCGGTTTGATGTATCAATACATCCTCTCATTTTGCATACCATCATATGCACCCCACTGATAACGGACAGGGTTCCCGTAAGCGCCTACTCTCTCATGATTTCGGGCTTCCCTCGCAAGTCCATTCAGAATTACCTTCGTAACCGCATTCCCACCAGCAGCGGCTCTCTGTATACAAATAATAATACTTACTTCTCTTGCTCATCGGTTTTTTATATTAATCAAATTATATCAACGTACAAATAACGTTGTCAAGATACTTATTTATATTTTTTCATTATAACAGCCATAACATAGCTCTATGGATACTCAACTTTTTAGTTAAGCCCTACGAGGCTCTTTGGTTTGATTTACAACTATTGTTAGTTATCTATCTTAATACTAATCGGTTTTGTATAACTGCTATTCATCTCAACCCATCAATTTTGTAATACACTCTTATTTTATAGTAATAAGCTTGCCCTATCTTCAACCCTAAATTAAAGTAACTGCCAAGCATATAATCATCTGCAATGTATCCAAATCGGTTGATGGATTGAAATTAACCTTTTTTATGAAACTATATTATCAAAATTATACTGGTAATTCTTTATAGCTCAACATTACTGTGTGTGCGCCATGAAAAGCTTTTGTTTTCAGTAGATATAATTTGTACTTTTACGATACTTTTCCATGTTGACATTGCAAAATAAATACGTTATATTAGTAACAACTCAAAGGCAAATAAATCATCACAGAAATGTGGCAAAATGGAGAATTTACCGTGACAAAAGGACAGTTAGAAGCAAAAATCAGTGAAGCGGTCAGTAAATTTGAGATGGAGTATATGGGTCGTGGTCCTAAATTAATCCGGTCATACATAATCAGTGATATGATACTTATTCGGCTGTCCGGAGTTTTAAGTCCATCGGAACAAAAGTTAACAGATAATCCGCAGGGAATCGAATTATTTAAAAAAGTACGTTCTACCTTATTTGAAGGCGGGCGAGGATACTTGGAAACATTGATTACTGATATAATTGATGTAGCCATCGTCAGCACCCACTCCGATATCAGTACGAGAACCGGCGAGAAGATTATCGTTATTACCACAGATAAGAACATCGAAGAATTAATCGCAACTAAATAATCCGGAAGACAATACAAATTAAATTGCTGCGAAGTAATATTTACGAACCAGCCAAACTTCAATGTGGTTTGTTAAGTTGTAAGTAAGCCGATATCTTGGAGGAATCTGAAGGTATCGGCTTTTATTATAATACGGAGGTAACTCCTCCAAGAAATTAAGGAGAATTGAATATGTCAAAGAAAGTAGCAGTTCTTATGGGAAGCGACAGCGATCTTCCTATTGTAAAAGGTTCCATTAATACCTTAAAAAGTTTTGGTATTCCCGTTGAGGTTCACGTCATGAGTGCACATCGTACTCCTCAGCAGGCATGTGATTTCTCATCCTCTGCGAAGGCAAATGGTTTTGGTGCCATCATCTGTGCAGCCGGCAAAGCAGCGCATCTGGCAGGAATTATTGCAGCTCACACTACTCTTCCGGTAATCGGAATCCCGATTAAATCCTCTACCCTGGACGGACTTGATGCACTTTTAGCGACGGTACAGATGCCAAAAGGAATTCCGGTAGCAACCGTTGCAATCGATGGTGCTGACAACGCAGGAATCCTGGCAGCTCAGATACTTGCCATATCTGATGATGAAATCAGTGCTAAGCTTTTACAAATGAAAAAAGATATGGTAGACGAAGTAATTGCGAAGGATGCAAAATTACAATCTGAGCTGTAACGGATATTTTCATTTGAGAAAGTAAAAAATAAATGCTAGTTTTAACAGTCTGCTGCAGCTTTATAAGACAAGCCAGATGACATAATTACAGCTGATTTAGTTAGATTTTACCAAGAAATGGAGTAGTTTATATGGAGTCATGTAAGAAAGAATATTTGCAGAAAATGGTTTTATCTGATGAAGTAAGGAGTATCATAGAGGGCAGCAAAAAGGTTATATTTCCTAAATCAAGAACTGAACTAATTGATCTGTGTTTTGGGAATGAGCATAGTGATAGCTTCGATGTATCTTATGAGGTACCTGGAAAAGGTCTGGTACAGGAAGCTGAAGTTACCAGGTGTAAGAATGGCGTAGCCGTTAATTATATGGAAGATTATATGCGTCGTCGTGATCCAGACAGTCTTGTCATCGGTGATCATCTGGATACCGATAAACCAAGATACAAAGATTTATATGGGAAGGATTTCGAGTCTTTGCGTAAAGAAACCTTCGATTGGCTGACGAACCAGGAGCTTATCGTACTTCCCTTCAAAGCTGGCGGATATCAATACGGTTATGATGCCCTTTTAATATCTCCGGCAAATGCAGCTTTCTTTGCATGCGGACTTGCTGATTTACAAGTTTTCTTAAGCATCGATGAGATCAAAGACGGCTTTACCCCAAAAGCCATCGTTTATCTTGCACCTCCTTTCCGTCATACTCATTTTGAAGGAAAACAGATTGTTGTTCATAACCGTCTGGAGGAGGTTCATGAAGTATTCTCTTATAATCTTTATCCCGGTCCGAGCGCTAAGAAGGGTATCTATGGCGTCCTTCTTAATATCGGCGAACGTGAAAATTGGGTTACCGCCCACGCTTCCACCGTTAAAGTTATCACTCCTTATGATAATGAGATTGTTATCATGCACGAGGGTGCTTCCGGCGGCGGTAAAAGTGAAATGATTGAACCCGCTCACAGAGCTGCTGACGGCAGACTCATCTTAGGTGAAAATCTTGAAACCGGTGAAAAATTTTATCTTGATCTTTCCGAGTCCTGTGAACTACGTCCGGTAACCGATGATATGGCACTCTGCCACCCCAGTATGCAGAATGACAGCAAGAAGCTGGTTGTACAGGATGCAGAAAACGGTTGGTTCTTAAGACTTGACCATGTTACCGAATACGGTACTTCTCCGCAGTATGAGAAGATCTTTACACAACCGACGGAACCCCTGGTGTTCTTCAATATTCAGGCAGTTCCGAAGGCAACCTGCCTTGTCTGGGAGCATACCCTGGACTCTGACGGCAAGCCCTGCCCGAATCCGAGAGCTATCCTACCCAGACGTCTGGTTCCGAATATTGTTACCGAACCGGTTGAGGTAGATGTTCGAAGCTTTGGTGTAAGAACTCCACCCTGCACAAGAGAAAACCCTTCCTATGGTATTCTTGGTATGCTCCATATCCTCCCACCGGCCCTAGCCTGGTTATGGAGACTTGTGGCACCCCGAGGCTATAATAATCCCAGTATCGTAGGCGGTAAAGGAATGGTTAGTGAAGGTGTTGGTTCCTACTGGCCTTTTGCTACCGGTAAAATGGTAAAACAGGCGAATTTATTGCTTGACCAGATTATCCATTCCTCCAGTACCAGATATGTCTTGATCCCGAACCAGCATATCGGTGTTTATAAAGTTAGCTTCAATCCTCAATGGGTTGCAAGAGAATATATCTCCAGACGCGGCAGCGCAAAATTTAAGATGGACCATCTGAAGGAAGCCCGCTGTACCTTGCTCGGTTACGGTTTGGAATCCCTTAAGGTTGATGGACAATACATCCGAAGAGCCTTCCTTCAACCGGAAAGACAGCAGGAGGTCGGCACGGACGGTTATGATGCCGGTGCTGCTATCCTCATTGACTTCTTCAAGAAAGAAGCTACCAAATATTATACCGGAGAATTGAATCCTTTGGGAAGAAAGATCATTGAATGTCTGCTTCGAGATGCTCCATTGCAGGATTATATTGATCTGCTTCCGATGAGATATTAATTGCTTATGAAGAAAATTAAAATTAACCCCATAAGCTTCCAGCTAATTGATTTTGTGCCTGCATTATCCGGGTTAATTGGTAAGACTGCTCTTGTCAGTTCCTTTGCAGTAGTATGGGCATCGCAATATCATATCACCAGATCTGATTTCGTATTTGAAAATGTCCGCCTGGAGATGATTATCGGCAGCGTAATTACTTTACTCGCTGCGCTCCTGCTTGCAAATACTGCTCCTTCCGGGACCCTCGCACCATTGATTGTGATGGTCCCGACGATGGCAGCATTTGGAGTACATCCCTTCATCTTAGGCATTCTCGCAGGAATCATCGGAGCATTGGGAATTAAAACAAAACTATTTCATAAATTGATTGCTCTGTCAGGCACGGTAAGTCGGACCAGCCTGACACTGACAATCGGCATATCAGGTGTGCTGTTATCATTTAAAAACCTTAACACATTTTTTGCTGATCGGCACACCTCTTTACTGCTTATCCTTATTCTTCTGGCTTTCATCTATCTTCTGCTTCGAAGATGGAATAAAGCATGGCTGATCGTTCCATTGGCTGCAATCGTATCCGTAATTATATCTGTTGTTTCAGGAATTTCGATTGGCAGTGTCAGCCATATCACACTTCCTTCCTTTAACCCCTCTTATTGGTGGAATGAGATGTGGGGAATTGGCTTTGGTTTAAATGCAGTAACCATTCTGAAAACTCTCCCCTTTGCCTTCTTTATTCTCATTCTCTGGGCAATTGATACCGTATCTATTACTACGATGCTGGATGCAAATTATAAGCCGGGGGAGAAAAAAGAAGAAATCAGTCTGGAATCTTCCATTTTGCTCACAGCTTTCCGTAATACCGTCGGAGGATTCTTTGGAGGGGCTCAGACCAGTGCCTTATGGCGCAGCTTTTTAATTCCGCTGTTCATGGTGAAACGGCCTTTAAGACCTGCTTCCATCCTGCTCGGCATTCTGGGTATCATCGCCGGTTTTACAGCGATACCGATTAAGGTGTTATCCTTTCCGCCGCTCATCTGGTCCGTATTACTATTCGGTATATTCCTGCCCTTCACGGTTGTTGGTCTTACTAATCTCAGAGCGACAGAGAAATGGTGGAAACAATTAGCCATTATTACTGTATCTGCAGCCGGAGTCTTTTACAGTCTGATTTTCACGTGGGTTGGAGCAGTTTTATTTGAATTAGTGTTAAAGAAATGGCAGAAATCTAATGCTACTGAATGTCCGGACCCGGAATCATGATCTATGGCTGGAATCGATATAATTCTTGATGCATCCCGGACATTGGAAAATCCACTGTTTGGCGGTGCATTTTATTTATACGGTTTATCATTATATTTGAGAAATTGACATTACGTTCTGATTTCCAGTAAATGAACGGATTCTCCTGTGAGTCATATAATAAAACAGACTAAATTCAGGAGATTTATCATGAGTCGAACCAGAATGATGATTATCGCAGCCTTGATGGCTGCAATTGCTGCTATCTTTCAATTACTTCCTGTCCTATTATCGGAATTCGCAGTGCTTCTTACTATTGCAAGTGCCTTGCCAATCTATTGTTCCTCCAGAATAAAACCTTTAGCAGGAATACTTTCCTATCTTGTAGCAGCGTTTCTCATCATGCTCTTCAGTACTCACGAGGGACTGTTCTTTCTGTGTTCCAATGGAATGATTGGCTTATCTCTTGGTGTATGCCGTTATTACAAACAAAAGAAGCTTAATATTTTATTAATAAGCTCCTTCTGTACGACACTCTCACTGAGCATCATGAATTATGGTATTGGAATTCCGGTTTTCGGAACATCGCTTCCGGGTAACTTAGTAATGCAGCTCAGTATAATATATACATTTTTATTGGTTTATAATTTTATTTATCTTCTTATGGCTGACTCTATATATAAAAGGCTGGAACACTCAGAAATAATCTGAGCTGATTTGTAAATCCTTATTGTACCATCCTTTTCACTTCGTCCGTCTGCCTGGGTTCTTTAGCTTTTAGTTCCTTTAGCTTTAGTTCCTTTAGCTTTAGTTCCTTTATAATCTGACTTCTTTAGTAGATGTTAATTATTACTGATTCTTTTCACTTCTTCTGCCTGCTCAAATAGTACACAGCCCCCTTTATGCTCGCGCATCAGAATATTTTCAGCTGCAAGCTTACGGAATAGCGGTGACTGCAGTGCCTCCAACAGAGTACAATCCTTGATATTCGTATCAGAATACGGGGAAAATGGACATGGTTCAGCACTCCCGTCCGAATTGATATGGAAGAAGCCCCTTCCGGCTGCCAGACATCCCCCGGAGCTTTTCTCATCTCCCGGGAAGGAAAGGATAAGCATATCATTGTACTGTAAACGAATCTGTTGGAGCTTATTGTCCAGCTTATCTCTGTCCTCCTCTGATAAAGCTAAATTCTCAGTAGTCGCACTGACTGGAACATATTCCACATAGAATATGATCTTACAGCCGCTTTGATAAATTTTCGAAAGAAAATCATCTTCTGTAATATTGTTAAGATTTTCTTTAGTTACTGTAATCGATACTCCATAGAAAATGCCTCTGTCCTTCATATCCTGCATGACTGTCTCAAGCATTGTATGTACTCCGGCACCTCTTCTTGAATCCGTATATGCTGCTTCTCCTTCAATACTGATGATCGGCAGCAGATTTCGATGCTGGTCAAAAAGCTTGAGATTCTGTTGATTAAATTGTGTCCCGTTTGTAAATACCGGGAACATTATTTTCTTAACATCGGCTGCAGCTTCAATGACTTCCAGTCGCATCATCGGCTCACCACCTGCCAATAAGATAAAGCTGACACCAAGCTCGGAGGCTTCTGTGAATATCCTTTGCCACTCCCTCACATCCAACTGTTCCTTGTTATGAGCTCTTTGCAGATGATTTGCTCTCGAATAGCAGCCTTTGCAGTTAAGATTGCAACGGTCTGTAATACTACAGATTAAAAATGCCGGTATATGGGTAGCTGCTGCTTCATATCTGCTTCTGGTTGCAGCTGCTTCCTTTGCTGCCAAAGCGAATTTGGCAATAAATAAGCTTTCTTTCGGATTTTTCAAAGAAGCCTTTAGTGCCCCTTTGATAATATTTTCAATACCACCACTTAGATAATCCTCTAATTTAAATTCTGAATTCATATGACTAACCTCCCGGATGCTATGTTTTGGCATCTTATCACCATTTACTATACGCACTTTATAATTAAAAACATGGAATATTATATGAATGAAATCAATTAAATTCAAGGAAATATTGAATTTCTAATTTATTTATAATAAAATCCAGGGATTGAGCTTACACCTCTATTCCCTGGATGATAAGATTATTTATTGGTAAACTGATAGGAAAAGCATTGCTTAGGGCAGGTATCAATGCACATACCACATAAAATACAGTTATCCTGCTTGGAAAACTTAGGATCCGGCTCTTGCATAACATCGATACTCATCGGGCAGGCACCGGTGCATTTGTTACAATAGATGCAATTTTCCTTGGAGGATTTTACTTTTAATCTGGGAAGCCTGATTGCATCCGCCAGCTTCTTTCCAACGATCAGAAAAGGTGAAATCCAGCAGATGGTAT
>DATMUM010000075.1:0-10548 GCA_035564175.1 Mobilitalea sp. | reverse complement strand
AATAAAATCCTCCCTTTAATCGATCATAATATTGATTTCTGCACACATAGAGCCAAGATAAGATGAACTTTCTTCGCTCGAATAATAGTTAAAATACGCATAACAATGATAGCTGCCCGGCTCAAAGTCCTTATTGGTCAGGTAATCCGATTCAATACTCTCATCCGGTGCCAGCAGCGGTGATACATACATTTCCTTACCTTCATCCGTCTTGATGACAACCTGTGAATAATAATTGCTTTCCTTCGGATTGCTGATTGACAGTGAGCCTTTGCTATTACTATCTGCAAAGTAAGGAGCACTGCTGATGATACAATAAACACGACTTTCTTCCGCCAGTGCATTTAAGCGCTCCTGTTCATCATTATCATCTGTCATTAGCTCTCCCTCCTGGACTGATTCTGAATCAGCATAATCTCTGATTTCCGGATTATTTACTTCAGTAGCTGCAACATCCTGAGCAGTAGTGTCTTTGCTTGAATTTGCCATGAATCTGTCTCCTACAAAAATTGCTGTTGCCAGAACCATAAAACCAACCAAAAATGACAAAAGAAAAAGGAAAGGCTTTCTGGATCTATGTCCCAGCAAATACCTTTCCTCTTTCTTTGGTTCCATCCTTGGTTTTAAATCACTTTCTTCCTGTTCGATTCTCGGATCCAGAGAATCATCCTGTAACTCATTCATTCTAATAAATTCCTTTCCTTAAGTTAATCTGCTAAGCTAAATGACCATACAATCTTATAATCGCATTCCTTCTTTTCACTGAAAGACAAGCCATAATCGCAGACAAGCACTAACTGAGCTGATGAATTGCCATTCAACTCGCCAAATTCGATACTTCCAGCACTTTTGTTCTGCTCCTTAACATATAGTGGGTCTTCCCTAATCAGCTTCCGCCAACTTCCAAGAACCGTCTTTAACCCCAACGCCAAATAGCTTTCCGAATCCTCAGTTCCAAGCATATCCCATTGGTATTCTTTGGGTAACACATCGGTTGGTTTCCACTTGCTTTCGACGGACTGCGCGAAATTCTCAGCTCCGGTCTCAAGCTTTACCTTCACCGGTGCATTTGAATGGTTTTCAATCACAATCTGTGGACTAATAAACTGATCTGTTTTCTCAGCATTTGGATTAATACTAAAGATAATCTTCGCAGGTGCTGACACATTGATATAGGTCGGGCTGACACTTCCATTGATCGTGGTTACTGAAACGGCTGCCATTGCCGTACTACTAAAGAAGCAACTGAAGATTACTATAAATAGAATAATACTCTTTCGTTTTAACACTCTATCCCTCCCTTCTTACAACATTTCTTGGTGAATTGCGTAACAGACCGCCATCACCCGATTATTCCTCTGACAGCCTGATGGTCCATTGGATCACATACTGAAAACTAACACTGTTATCAAATGCATTTCCATGCTTGATTCGATACTCTAGCGTACTGGCTGTTCCCTTCTCAACAATTCCGATAATCGAATCCTTTGCTTCAATGATATACAGCGGATCCGATTGATCTTTCCTCAGCCAATTATCTGATGCATAATAAATACCAACCGCAATATTCTTTGAATCACTCTTACCAAGCTTTGACCAGTCAGAGTATTTATCCGGGAGCACATCATTCAAACCACTTGCTCCCTTATCTATAGTACTGATTCCGATTAATACGCTTTCTTTAGACTGGTTGTCGATGCTCAAAGTAGATGCTACTGCCTGTCCCGTATTAGAATCAATACTAATCAAAGAACTGATTGGTATGCTTACCCTTATGATTGCTCTGACTCTAACTCTGGCGCTTTGTGATACTGTTACACTTCCTTCTTTGTAGGCTAGGATAATGTCCTGATAACCGACGAGATTCAAGTCATAATTGACAATGCTCAATCCAGTTACAGACCCAAGATCACCTTCTGTCAAATACATAACCATACCATCTTCATAAGTTACTGTAGCTGTAAACGGAATCTGTGTTCCTTCAGTCGTCTGCACTGGGTAGGTTGCACTAATACTAGTGACATTAGGAAGAACAATGATAAATAATGTCTTCGTAATTGTCACTCCCTTATTGGTATACGATAACTTATAATATTTGCCTGCCCGATCATAAACATTATGATCGAATCCAGTAATCGTATACTCCGAGGAGCTAAGCTTCACCTCTCCATTAATATTCAATTCCGCATAAACAGTTAGGTTCAAATCCTGACCCTTATAAATAGTGAATGAATCCGAACTCAACCTTAAATCATTAAGGTCTGCAAGAATCTCAACGGCTACAACATTCGTTACACTAACACCATTTAGAGAATAGGAAAAGGTGATATTCTTACTGCCGACAGTCACATTATCATAAGAATTGATTGCTGGGGTGACTGATTGAGTAGACCCACTTGCCAAAGTAACTGCAGCATCCTGAATAGCAACCGTTTGCGTCTGGTAAATCATGGTCTTAAAAAGATTCACTTTCAGGGTTATCGGATAATCTAAAACTGCAACAGATACACTTGCCGTCTTTGTGATACCATTTTCCGTATAGCTGAAGCCTACTGTTTGTGATCCCAATGTTTTCTTCTGATAAGCGGTCACAACATTAGCCGAAACCACACCACTCGATCCATCCTCATAACCTGCGGTACAGGTAAATGTGATATCCGTGTTATACAATACACTTACTTTACTCGCTACAATTGTCAGACTTGTAAGATTTGGCTTTACCATCACTGAGCAAGTAGCCGTTTTGGTAATTCCCTGATCCGTATAAGACAATGTTACTGTTTGTGTCCCAACCGAGGATGAATTAAAATTGTTGGATGGAGTCACTGTTTTCGTGGAACCATCCATATAGCTTGCTGTCGCTGTCAAAATAGGAACTCCGCCCTTATACACCGTCTGCGAGCTATAGCTAGGGGTAATACTGGACAATCCGGGTAATACGGTTACCGATATGGTACACGATGGATATACTCCAGTATTCGTGACCATTCCGGTATATGTCAGCGTGACAGTCTGCGTTCCAACCGTTGTATTGCTGAATCCGCTGACCGAACAGGATACCATAGAAACACCTCCAGAGGCTTTCGTGATATTAGCCATACTGTTGATGGAACCTGAATAATAAATGCTCTGCGTCGCCGACAAAGCTGTAATCACTGCCACATAGTCCACTACCGTTACAGTCACTGTTTTTGTTAATGAACCCGTCGTTTTCGCATTTGTCACTAACCCGGAATACGTTAATGTTACCGTCTGTGCTCCCAAAGAAGCCTTATTATATCCACTTGCAGTGCAAGTCACAGTAGCTGTATGCCCATTCAGATAGGTTGCTGTGCAGGTACAATCAATAGATCCGTTATAATATACCGTCTGATTACTGGATACAGGAGCAATGCTTGTTACGACTTGATCACAGGTTGGACTCACCAATGTGTTTCCATTATAATAACTACCTTCTGTTTTACCACAGCTTAGTGAATAATATCCGGCTGTTGTATTGGTACAAGATGAAGGTGGACTATCAGGTGATCTTGTATAAGATGATCCACAATAATTACATTTCCAGTACCATATTTTCGTAACAGTAACCGAATGTCCATTATAACAACGATACACATCGTAGGTATAAGAACCCAAACAGATACCCGTTGCACAACTTGAACATTTGAATGATAATGGTTGTGTATAGGTTTCCCAGTAATATAATGATGAACCACATCTCGATCCTGATTGGTATGTTCCGTAACACCCTCCTCCGGAAGAGGAATTTCCTGTGTGTATATGCTTTGTACCATTGTAACAATCATCTGTGTGTATATGCGTTGCCGCAAATGCTTCTTTTTCATATCCCCCTAATAACAGGGTAATAAAAAGAGCAACAATAAAACATGTTATTAAACTTTTTTTCATTTCTTTTTATCTCAACCACCTTTCATAGAATTTTGTTCCATCCTTAAAACGGAACCTTATTAAATAAAACGCCATGTGTAATATATATAATCAATACAATGGCACCCACCACCAAAACAAAAAGTGGACTGGCTTTTTGTCTAATCCACCAATCCACTTTCTAATATTTGCTTTTCAATTTTATTGTACCGTTAATTGGCTCATCTCTTATCCTGTGCATCGTTAACCTCCTAATTTATTTAGGTATACCTACCTTGAGAACTGTCAGGAACAATTTCAAAGTTAATCCAACAAGCAATAATGCGATCTTCACTGTACTTAAAAATAATTTCAATGCAAGCAGTATCACAATCAAAAATTTCTTTAATGATAAAGCCAACATTCTAACAATCATTCCTGCCAGATTAATCATCATCTTCATCCTCTTTTCTATCTGCGATGTTTATCCCCAAGAGCTTATCAAACTGATAGCATCCGGATCAGTCATTCCTACAACTTCATCATTTGTGTTGCGATCAATTAATTTTCTATTATTGGTTGAACAAACTTCTAATTCCGTATGGGTATCTGCTGTCTGTTTACCAGCAACCATTTGCCCAAGCAGGTGAATCAATTCGTCTCTTATCTCCAGCTTTATTTCAATTTTCAAATCTTCAAAATCGTCTCTAGAAAGCCATCCTTGTTTTTTCGCTTTTGCCGTCATTGCATCCTTAACCAGATCATCTTCCTCAAAGCTTCTGATATAGAATTCAAGAGCATCCACTACGAACTGATTCTTTGATTTATGAATATCCACATTAAGATTATGAAAAATCTTGTATACCCTCATATGCTGTTCATTATCGAGATTTAAACGAAAGTTGAAGCATGATATGTTTTCCTTTGACATAGTTTCCTCCTATCCGACCCGTTTATTGGTCGCAAGGAAGACTCTTGCCAGGTATTCAAATCCTTTGGCATTCGCCTTCACATCCTCAATATACTTGATATCACCCTGCTTAATGTTCCCAAACAGCTTCATTACCGTTGCACCACCGCCAACGAAAATGATCGGCATTGTCTCAAGGTTATATCCATATTCCTTCAACGAGAAATAAATACTTCGTGCAAATTCTGTAATCCCTTCCTGTATAACGTCGAGATACTTCGTCGCTATATCACTTCTCCCACACATCATAACTTCCTGAATATCAGCCTCTGTCACCTGCCCGCCCAACTGCCTAACGCACTGTTCATTGATTGCTCTCATACAGGTAATCAATCCCTTAGGAAGCGTTACACATTGTTCAATATCCGGTTTCTGATTTGAGATAGGCATTATATCAACAGTCCAGCTCCCGATATCAACAACTAAAACCTCTCGGCGAAAACTTCCTAACCGGTCTGCTACAGCAGCATAACATTGTGGAAACACTGAAACACGCTCGATTATCACATTGTATCTGACATTTTCAAACTTGAAGCTAATTTCCTTTCTTTTCATAAGGTAGTCAATAAAATCTTTTTTCTCTGCACCAAACCTTGTCAATGGCAGTCCTACAGATAGAAGAACATTAGCTCTCCGGAGTCCTCTTCGACTCAATTCCTTCCCTATGGATGCCAATGTCAGTATATAGTAGTTTTCATCAGTTACCTTTGTATCCTTAACTTCGAGTCTTTTTCCACCAACCTTAAAATATTTGCCCTCAAATTCCACAACATTATCAAATAATGCCGGTTCTGTTGTGATTTCCTTTACTCCTGAGGTAAATACACTGTTGGTTGTCTTCATGTTTGACCAGCCATGGTCGATTCCAACAATCTCGATTTTATTATTCTCCATCTTTCTTTTCCTCCTTAATATCCTAGATATTCTGTCATGAACAGCATCATGGACTTTTATTAACTGTATAAGCATCGTCAATATATCTCCTTAACATTTCGTATTCACTTGCTTAAATTCATAGCACAAATACTGTTATGTGAGTGTACGTTGATTATTCCAATCCCTATATCGCCCCGTACACAAGGGATGTACTCATCCCTGGGAGTTACCAGCATGACACTTTCGTGTTCACGACGCATCTATAATCAAGATACAATCTCCTCTTTCGCCATTGCGAGGATAAGGAACGCCTTTCGCTCCTTTGTGGGTTATTATCCTTCCGCCATATTAGATCACTCCATAGCTCGCTTCATTTTCATCTTTCGATCCATCAACTCTCGTGGCAAGCCTCGACTGATTCACTGTCTTGGAATATACCGGAATTCTCCATGCTGTAACTGAATATGAAAGTTTCTGTGGAAAGACTTGCTTTCGTTAGAAACTTTGGTATCGCTACCGTTGTTGAATATAGAATACCTTATTCTCATTAATTTGAACATTTCACCACATGGTGGAAATCAAGTCATTTCTACCACCACATGGTAATTTAGGTATATATTGTTTCATCAAATATGAATATGACTATAACGCGAAAAAGGACACCTTCAAAATTTTACTTTTGAAAAGTGTCCTTAAAGTGCAAAATATTAATTTAGAATTTTCAGTGCAAATCCTCATTATTCGGTATTATCAAGTACTATACCATAAGAATTTGTTGTCATTTTGTTGTCATGATCTTATAACAAACCCGCAACGCCTTGATTTTACTGAACTTTTTACTCCTTGTTCTTCATCGTCGGAAATAAAAGAACATCTCTGATTGCTAAGGAGTCGGTTAATAACATTACAAGACGGTCAATACCAATTCCGATACCGCCTGTCGGAGGCATACCATATTCCAGTGCTGTTAAGAAATCTTCGTCCAGCTGGTTTGCTTCCTCATCACCTGCTGCTCTTAAGGCTTCCTGAGCTTCGAAACGGCCTCTCTGATCGATTGGATCATTTAACTCGGAGAATGCATTGGCCATCTCCCTTTTTGTGATAAACAGCTCAAAACGCTCCGTATAATCCGGATCGCTTGGCTTTCTGCTGGCCAGCGGCGAAATCTCTACCGGGTGATCCATGATGAAGGTAGGCTGAACCAAATGCTCTTCGACATACTCTTCAAAGAACAGATTAATGATGTCGCCTCTCTTATGTCTATCCTCAAATGCTATGTGATGTTCCTTTGCAAGTGCCTTCGCTGCTGCCTCATCCGGAATCTGATCAAAGTCAACGTTAGCATATTTCTTTATAGCTTCTACCATGGTCAGACGTTCAAAAGGCTTGGATAAATCTATTTCAACACCGTCATAAGTAATTGTAGTTGTACCGAGAACCTTCATTGCCACATTACGGAATAAATCTTCTACCAGATCCATCATTCCATAATAGTCCGTATAAGCCTGGTATAACTCCAACAGCGTAAATTCCGGATTATGTCTTACAGATAAACCTTCATTACGGAATACTCTGCCTATTTCATATACACGTTCTAACCCGCCGACAATCAAACGCTTCAAATATAATTCAAGTGATATTCTTAGGTGAACATCTTCATCCAATGCATTATGATGGGTATTAAACGGCCTGGCTGCTGCACCGCCGGCATTGGGAACAAGTACCGGGGTCTCAACTTCAATAAAATCTTTGTTATCTAAAAAGTTGCGGATTTCTCTGATAATGCGGGAGCGTTTTATAAATGTATCCCTAACCTCGGGATTTACGATCAAATCAACATAACGTTGTCTGTATCTGGTGTCTGTATCCTTCAGGCCATGGAATTTCTCAGGCAGAATCTGAAGACTTTTTGTTAAAAGAACTATCTTAGCCACTTTTACAGAAACTTCTCCGGTATGTGTTTTAAACACTTCCCCTTCTAGTCCTATAATATCACCGATATCATATTTTTTAAATTCTGCATAGGGCTCTTCTCCGACTTCATCTCGTTTGACATAAGCCTGGATGTCACCATTGATGTCCCTGATATTACAGAAGGATGCCTTACCCATGATACGCTTAGACATAACACGTCCTGCTATGGATACTTTTCTTCCTTCAAATTCCTCAAAATTATTAATGATATCGCTGGAATGGTTGGTAACCTGATACTTCATGATTCGAAAAGGATCCTTGCCGTTCTCCTGAAGTTCAGCTAATTTTGTTCTTTTTACCTTCAATAATTCATTGATATCCTGCTCTGCTTGAATTCTCTCATCAGCCATGAATTTCACCTCTTATCGCAGTAAACAATACGCCGAAAGCGCTTTATCTATAAAACTGCTTATTTCATTATTAATTGGATTTTTGAATTTGTAAAATCTTATATTGCATGGAACCTGCATGGGTATCAACACTTACGATGTCTCCTACCTTCTTACCGATTAATCTGCTTCCTAAAGGAGATTCATTGGAAATCTTACCTCTTAAGCTGTTGGCCTCTGTAGAACCTACCAGCTTATATTCCAGTTCCTCATCAAATTCCATATCATAAATCTTGATTTTACATCCAATATTTATTACGTTTACATCAACTTCGTCTTCAACAACTACTTCAGCATTTTTGAGAATCTTGTCTATTTCTTCAATACGGGCTTCAATGTCTCTTTGCTCATCTTTCGCTGCATCGTATTCTGCATTCTCAGAAAGATCCCCTTGCTCTCTCGCTTCCTTTATCTTCTGTGCAACTAATTTTCTTTGGTTTACTTTCAGATCATGAAGTTCATCTTCTAGCTGCCGTAATCCCTCATAAGTCAATATGTTTTTCTTTTCTACCATAAAACACCCTTCCTCCATATTGCTTTTTATACAACATACAATACATTCAAAGTATTATATCGTATCGGTTGTATCTTGTCAACCTTATTCAGCTCTGTGTTTATCATACTTTTTACATGCTCCAAAGTTACATTATATCTTATCTTTAAACTATATAAAATATTCTTTTGATTTGTGAATATTACTTAGGAACTTCAATTTATAAAAACCGGAAATCTTAAGTTTAATTGTGCTCATTTTCCTATAAAATTTAATTGATATCTTTTAAAATATCGCTGAAATCAAAGGTTGCGAAATAATCCTTTGGAGTTTCAGCTCTTCTGATCAGCTGTACGGAGCCGTCTTCCTTCAACAATAACTCAGCTGACTTCAGCTTACCGTTATAATTGTAACCCATAGCGAAACCATGGGCACCGGTATCATGAATGACGAGCAGATCACCGATATCAATCTTCGGGAGCATACGGTCAATTGCGAACTTATCGTTATTCTCGCAAAGGGAACCTGTGATATCATATTTATGGCCACAGGGCTCATTCTCCTTACCCATAACCGTGATATGATGGTAAGCGCCATACATTGCAGGTCTCATTAAGTTAACTGCACAGGCATCTAAGCCGATGTATTCCTTGTAAATATGCTTCTCATGAATTGCAGTAGCAACCAGATGTCCGAAGGGAGCCAGCATATAGCGGCCCAGCTCAGTGAAGATTGCGATATCACCCATACCTGCAGGAACCAGGATTTCGTCGTACGCTTTTCTTACCCCTTCACCTATTTCCATAATATCATTCGCTTTCGAATGAGGCTTATAGGGGATACCTACACCGCCGGAAAGATTGATGAACTTAATATCGGCTCCGGTTTTGTCCCTAAGCTCAACAGCCAGTTCAAATAAGATTGCCGCTAATGTCGGATAATATTCATTGGTTGCCGTATTACTTGCAAGGAATGAATGAATGCCAAAGGTCTTCACTCCTTTTTCCTTTAACCTCTGAAAGCCATCAAATAACTGTTCCTTGGTAAAGCCATACTTTGCATCACCAGGGTTATCCATAATGCCATTGGCTGTCTTAAATACCCCGCCCGGATTATAGCGGCAGCAGATTTTCTCCGGAATTCCTACAATCTTCTCCAGGAAATCAATATGGGTATAATCATCCAGATTAATAATAGCATTCAACTGAGATGCTTTCTCAAATTCCTCCGGTGGTGTTGCATTGGAGGAAAACATGATGTCATCACCGGTAAAGTCTAGTGCCTCGGACATCAGCAGCTCCGTCATGGAGGAGCAGTCCACACCGCAGCCTTCTTCTTTCAATATATTGATAATATAAGGATTTGGTGTAGCTTTTACAGCAAAATATTCCTTAAAGCCCTTATTCCATGCAAATGCTTTATTAAGCTTTCTGGCATTTTCACGAATGCCCTTCTCATCATAAATGTGAAAGGGGGTTGGATATTTTTTAATAATGTCCTGTAGTTGTTCGCGGGTAACAAACGGTTTTTTCATTAAGAACCTCCTAAATCTCTTCGCATTATGCCTTTCTACCTGTCTGTATTGTCTTTACTGTCTTTACTGTCTTTCTTATCTTTACTGTCTTTACTGTCTTTACTGTCTTTACTGTCTTTACTGTCTTTACTGTCTTTACTGTCTTTACTGTCTTTACTGTCTTTACTATCTTTACTGTCTTTACTGTCTTTACTGTCTTTACTGTCTTTACTATCTTTACTTTCTTTCTTATCTTTACTGTCTGTATTGTTCTATTGTTATCGCGGTTTTATCAGCTCGTATTTGCCTGACTTAATACTCGCTATAAAATCACTGATATCTTCTAATTTATGCTGGAAGGCTAATCCACTGTGCAGCTTTTCAATTCCATGGGCATCGGTTCCTGCCGTCATCGGCAGCTTATGCTTTTTGGCATAGGCTGCTGCCTGCCTGTCAAATTCATCGC
>DATMUM010000074.1:0-17885 GCA_035564175.1 Mobilitalea sp. | reverse complement strand
TATATAGCTGCAAAGGAAAGGATAGCCATGAACCAGACGCTGTCGGAGCTGTGCATTCTGAATTACGAGGATGAAACCCTCAGGAATATGGCAGAGCGGTTAAAAACGAAGGTAATGTTCTTCAGCAGCCGGAGAGTCTTAGAAGAAGGCTTATATCTGGAGGATGAAGATATTTATTATACATATCAGAATAGTACGCAGTTGATCTGCAATGTCGGTGAACTGCATGTTCTTGGAAAGCACAATTATGAAAATGTCATGGCTGCCGTAGGAATTGCGATCCGTATGGGAATTCCGATGGAATATATCAGGAAGGCCTTACTTAACTTTAAGGCAGTAGAGCATCGGATTGAATATGTGGAAACAATTAAGGGTGTCACCTATTACAATGACTCTAAGGGTACCAATCCGGATGCTTCCATGAAAGCAATTCAGGCGATGAAAAATCCAATGATATTAATCGCAGGAGGCTATGATAAGAAGGGTTCTTTTGATACCTGGGTTGAAGCTTTTGAAGATAAGGTAAAATGCCTGGTGCTGCTTGGCCAGACGAAGAAGCAGATATCCAAGACAGCAAGAAAACATGGCTTTACTAATATCATCATGGTAGAAAACCTGCAGGAAGCAGTGAAGATCAGTGCTGAGATGGCAGTACCAGGTGATGTCGTATTACTTTCGCCGGCTTGTGCAAGCTGGGGAATGTTTAAGGATTTCGAACAGCGCGGTAATTTATTCAAACAATATGTCAGGGAAATGCTTTCATAAATACTGAAGAAGAAACCTGTCAATCATCAAAAAGTTTTAGGAGTGTATCTATGAGCAGAACTGTAAGAGAGGCCAATAAAAGAATGCATAGCTATTATGACTATAGCCTGTTATTTTTGATACTTTTTCTTGTCTGCTTTGGTCTGGTAATGATTTATAGTACCAGCTCTTACAACGCTCAGCGTCAGTACGGAAATGCCACCCATTTCCTCGAGAGGCAGGCGTTATTTGCAGGTTTCGGAATTCTTGTTATGTTATTCGTATCAAAGCTTGATTACCGGCTTTTGACAAAGAATCTTCCGATTATTCGATTAAAACCTGTTGTAATTCTATATTTTCTTTGTGTTGTATTACAGGTTTATGTATTATTCTTCGGAGCGGAAGTAAATGGTTCAAAACGTTGGATTGACATGGGGCCTTTAGGCAGATTTCAGCCCTCAGAGTTATCCAAGATTGCAGTAATTCTATTTACTGCGTACATAGTTAACCTGGCTCCCAAAAGGCTCGATAAATTCCGCGGCTTTTTGAGAGTGGTATTATTCATAGCACCTCTGGTGGGCCTGATTGTTATTGAGAACTTTTCAACAGCCCTGATTGCAGGTATGATCATGGTATCCATCTGCTTTGTGGCAAGCAGAAAGAAAGCTTATTATATCATATCCGGTTTATTGTTTGGAGCACTGGGTTCGATCTTTGTCTTCTTCGTTTCCTACCGTTCAGAGCGTATTAAGATCTGGCTGAATGTTGAATCTGAACCAAAGGGCTATCAGATCCTGCAGGGCTTATATGCCATTGCTTCCGGAGGTATTTTTGGTAAGGGCCTTGGTGAAAGCATGCAGAAGCTTGGCTTTATTCCGGAGTCACATAACGATATGATATTCTCCGTTATCTGCGAAGAACTGGGTCTGTTCGGAGCGTTTGCCTTGATACTGCTATTCATCTTATTGGTATGGCGTATATTTATCATAGCAATTAATTCTACGGACCTCTTTGGCGGGCTGATTGCTACCGGAGTGCTTGCCCATATTGCAACACAGGTATTAATCAATATTGCGGTAGTAACCAATTCGATACCTTCCACCGGTATTCCGCTGCCCTTTATCAGCTACGGAGGAAGCTCCGTGCTGGTTATCTTGTTTGAAATGGGAATTGTACTTAGTGTTTCTAATCAAATTAAAGGAGAGCGATGAGGGTATTTTGATTCATGGCATGGGAATTGGCTTGCCAATTCATCATGTATATGAAGCTGGTCCAAGGTTTGTACATATTATGAACGGAAATTTTATTAAGAGTACTTTAAGAACTAGGTAATCTCAGAAGATTCACGTGGACAAGCTCGATATCATATAGTGTATTATATTTCCTTCATTGTCTGAGGTGTGCTATGTCGAGTATAGAAGTCATCGGCGGGGAGCAGCTGAAAGGTGAGCTTAAAATACAAGGTTCAAAGAATGCAGCATTACCTGTGATTGCTGCTACTATTTTGAATAAAGGAATTTCCAAGCTAAAGAATTGCCCTAAAATCCATGATGTGATCCACATGGTCAAAATACTTGAGGATCTTGGGTGTATCACTACTTGGGATCAAAATACATTAATTGTGGACAGCAGACCTGCAGATGTAACGCAGGTTCCGGAAGACTCTGTTAGAAAAATGAGAAGCTCTATTCTCTATCTGGGAGCTATTTTGGGGCGATTCCATGAGGTTACCATCGCATATCCGGGAGGCTGTTCCATTGGTAAACGACCAATTAATTATCATCTGAATGCAATCAAAAAGATGAATGTAGTACTGGAATTCTTTAATGAGGATGAGAGTATTATCCATTGCTATACCGATAAGATTGTTGGAAATGATGTCTTTCTGGAAGGACCAAGCGTTGGAGCAACGCAAAATGTTATATTGACTGCCGTACTGGCAGAAGGAGTAACAAGAATATATAATGCTGCGAGAGAACCGGAAATTATTGAATTATGTAATTATTTAATCGAAGCAGGTGCAAGGATTTGTGGAAGGGGATCAGCCTTTCTTGAGATAGAAGGAGTAAAAAGCTTACATGATGTAGAATTTAATCTTTCTTCAGACAGGATCGTTGCAGGAACATATATGACAGCGGTAGCAGCAACCAGAGGCGAAGCAGTACTTCGAGGAGCACCGGTAGGACATTTAGATTCAACGATCAGATTACTTCGAAAGGCAGGCTGCAAAATAGATGCAAAAGATGATTCGATTAAAATCTGCAGCCAGTCTAGACCGCTTCCTTTAAATGTAAGAACCCAGCCATATCCCGGATTTCCAACGGATATGCAGTCTCAGCTAATGTCAGTATTATGCTTGGCTGATGGAATAAGTACGATAGTGGAAGATATCTTTGAATCACGTTTTCAAAACGTTGATGATCTCACAAAAATGGGAGCAAGGATCAGCATAGAAGACAGCACGAAGACAGCTACAATTACCGGAGTCGCAAGACTGCACGGAGCAGTCGTTCGGGCTCATGATTTAAGAGGCGGTGCCGCCTTGGTAATAGCAGGCCTTACAGCTGAAGGAACAACGATAGTGAAAGATGCGGTCAGTGTCGAACGGGGATATGAAGATATCTGCAGGGATTTATCTGCTCTTGGTGCAAAAATCAGATTCTGCAGTGAAAACAGCTAAGAGCTATACTCTTAGCTTACATAGAAGCTTTGAGCTTTATATTGTACGATTGCTTCAGCGGCATTCTTTCTGCATTTTAGCTGGTGCTTGGAGGTAAAATGATTAGGAGTAGGCAAAAGAATTCAAATAGCGTACCGGTAAGATTAGGAAAAAAGATAATCATAATTCTGCTTATCATAAGTATTCCGGCGATCATATTCATGAGCACCTTCTATATTAAGAAGGTGGAGGTTGTGGGAGCGAACCGCTACAGCGCCGACCAGATCAAGAATATTGTGTTTCAATCAGAAGCAGATCACTTTTCTTTATTACTTTATCTGAAGTATCGTTTTTTTGAAAGACCGAAGCTTCCTTTCGTCGAAAAAATTGAGGTTGGCATGGAGGGTACTCATTCCGTAACCATATCAGTTTATGAAAAAATGATTGCCGGATGCGTGGAATTCATGGGCGAGTACTTGTATTTTGACAAGGATGGCATTGTTGTGGAAAGTACCTCCAAGAAGCTGGATAAGGTTCCAGTTATCAAAGGGCTTCAATATAAGGAAATCATTTTAAATGAAAAGCTTAAGGTACAAAAAGAGGAACTCTTTGATGTTATCATCAATCTGACGAAGCTGATCAATAAATATGACCTTAATGTTGACTCCGTCAGCTTTAACAGCAGATATGAGGTGACTATCAACTGTGCAGACATTACAGTTTTGCTCGGTAAAAGAAGTACCTATGATGAACAGCTTGCTGAACTAAAGAATATTCTGAAGGAAGCAAAGGGCATGAGCATAATCCTTGATATGCAGGATTATAAGCCTGGAATGAAAGTCATTGGCAAACCAAAAAAATCGACAGAATAGATAAATAAGTCCTATATAGGTCTTAAATAAGTTACATTTTTTAAAAATTATGCTTGATTATTTGGGAATTTAAAGATATCATATAAGGTAGAATAAAGGGATACCAGACTTAGTATATGGACAAGTTTTTGTCCCATGATAGTGTGGTTGTGGAAGAAAATTGGAACAGTAAAAAGAGGGATTGTAAAACTCAGGTATAACGGAAGAACGTTTACTTGTAATCATTTAGAAAGAATACGAAAAAGGAGGAATAGACCTTGCTTGAGATAAGAACAAATGAGGCGGATACTACAGCGAAAATACTTGTAATTGGGGTAGGAGGAGCAGGTAACAATGCCGTTAATCGAATGATAGAAGAGAATATCAAAGGTGTGGAATTTATCTGTGTCAATACCGATAAGCAGCATCTGAAGAACTGTAAGGCTCCGCAGTGTATCCAGATTGGTGAAAAGCTTACGAAGGGTCTAGGTGCCGGAGCTCAGCCTGAAATCGGACAAAAGGCTGCTGAAGAAAGCCGCGAGCAATTATCAGAACTGATTAAGGGATCGGATATGGTATTTGTAACCTGTGGTATGGGCGGCGGAACCGGTACCGGTGCAGCTCCTGTAGTAGCTCAGATTGCAAAGGATATGGGGATTTTAACCGTAGGTATTGTAACCAAACCTTTTAAATTCGAAGCAAAAACACGTATGGCTAATGCTATTAACGGTATTGATCGTCTGAAAGAGCATGTTGATACCTTAATCGTAATTCCGAATGATAAATTATTAGAAATCGTTGACCGCAGGACAACCATGCCGGATGCGCTCCGCAAGGCGGATGAAGTGCTTCAGCAGGGTGTTCAGGGTATCACAGATTTAATTAATGTACCTGGTCTGATTAACCTTGACTTCGCAGATGTTCAGACTGTTATGAAGGATAAGGGTGTTGCACATATCGGTATTGGTATGGGAGCAGGTGATGATAAGTGTATCGATGCTGTGAAGCAGGCGATTACCAGCCCGTTACTCGAAACCACCATTCAGGGTGCATCCCATGTCATTATCAACATTTCCGGTGATATCAGCCTGATTGAGGCAAATGAAGCTGCTACCCTGGTTCAGGAATTAGCAGGTGATACAGCCAATATCATCTTTGGTGCGATGTTTGATGATGTTAATCCGGATACGGCTACAATTACGGTTATTGCAACCGGCTTAGATGGAAGAAACAAAGAAATGGTAAAAACACCGGATTTCTTAAGACATCCTAATCCTTCCATTGTAAGCGGGATAAAGCCTAGCTTTAAGCCTGAGATTAATGTGAACAGATCCTATACTTCAGGAAACTCCTATAGTGGGACAAGCCAGACTGCACAACCGAGTTATTCCACTTCCAACTTCAACACGGATCCGACAAGACGTCCCGTAAGCCAGCCTGCAAAAGCACCGACGAATACGAATACGGACCCAAGCGGTATTAAGATACCGGAGTTTTTACAGAAGAACCGTCATAATAAATAAGGGCTCGAAAAATCTGTAATTGTATCAGGTTTCAAAGGTAATTCGACATAAATCTGATGCAGCTGCAGAAAAAGTTCCGGTTATTCATATAATACGAGTCGTTCCATCAGAAGTCCCATAATACGGTACAGTCACAAAATCTAAATACATAAGAGATTTAGGCTGTCAGATTATTTTGCAAAGAATAATCTGACAGCTTTTTTTGTGCAAAAAAAGAAGATATCCTCAGAAACTGTAAAAATAAGTAAATGAAAACAGTGATTTGACTACCAGAAAATGACATAAAATGGAAACCAAACAAGTTATAATCGTTGTATCATCACGTAGTAAAGAATTTTGATAGAGCCAAAATTCTTGGGAAGAACTTCAAAATGAATTACAATGGAAATTCATTTTGAACTTCTTCTGGGTTATGAGCCGCCGTAGGACGGCAAAATGATGGTATTGTGATAAGAATTTTGATAGAGCCAAAATTCTTGGGAAGAACTCCAAAATGAATTTCAATGGAAATTCATTTCGAACTTGAGAAATTTACGAGGGATAACGGACTAATTGTTGGAGGTGAAACTTGTATCTTGAGGTATATCCGGATATTATATTTGTTCTGAATTTTATTCTGGATTTTATGATCCTTTCTATCTTAACAAAGGTGAACCGAAAAAACAGCCTGGTGAGAAGACGGCTTCTAGCTGCCGCACTGGGAGGTGCTAGTGCAGTAATAATCGGTATTTTCCCATGGATGAATATAATACTCCGATTTATTTTCATGAATGTAGTTACTTCTGTATTGATGCTTCTGATTGCATTTGGAAGAATGAAGAAAGCGGAATTATTGAAGCAGGTGATTACATTATATCTGATTACATATTTTATTGGCGGACTGATGAATTCGATTTATTACAATACGAATGTAAGACTTCAGTTGATACATTTGGGTAATTCTATCGTATTCAGCAATATTTCCTGGAAATTCATAATTGCTATCATGATTTTACTGTTTCCGGCTGTCCTGATTCTTTTGTGGATGTATCGCTGCTATCGGAGCGGCATCCGTGAAATATATGACGTGGAGTTGGTATATTTAAGTAAAACCATTGGTACAAAGGGGTTTATGGACTCGGGCAACTGCTTATACGATCCGATTTTTAAAAAGCCGGTAATTATAATGGAAAATAATCTTCTGGAGAAATTACTGTTACCGGAACTTTACCAGGAATATGAGAACATCAAAAACGGTATGGAAGGCAATGAAATAGCCGTAGGAGAACAGAATACCGGGAGTTCGCATTTACTTAACCTTAGGGTAATTCCTTATCAGTCCATCGGTAAACCGCAGGGGATGATGCTGGGGCTGGTATTAGATAAAGTATTAATTCATAAAGGTAAGGAAACATTATGTAACGAGAAAGTGACTGCGGCTGTAAGTGATAATCCGGTATCTGTGAAAGAGGATTATCATGTCATTTTACATAAAGAGCTTTTATAGATGCAGTGTTTCTCAAACATACTGAAAGAAAATCAAAATGAACTTCTAAGGGAATTCATTGTGGGTTTCTTTCCAAGAATTTTGGCTTTTAAATTTCTTTTCTCGCTTTACAATAAAGAGCTTCTGAAGCTCCGGTAAAATAGAGCTTCTAAGCGTACTTCTAAATCTGAACGAGGATGGTGCATGCATAAAAAATGGGAGGTTTATCAATGTTACTAAAATTATCAATTCAAAATAAACTGCAATTTCGGATGATACCAAATATAAGGACAATTATTTTTGGTAATAAGGGAGGAGAAATTCATTATATCGGTGGAGCTGAGATTCTACCGCCGCCGCTGGATCCGGTCAGGGAAGCCGAGGTCATAGAAAAGCTGGGGACGGCACAAGACAGCGAGATGAAATCCATCCTTGTGGAGCACAATCTGCGTCTGGTGGTATACATAGCCAAGAAATTTGATAATACCGGTGTAGGGGTAGAGGATTTGATCTCCATCGGAACCATCGGACTCATAAAGGCAATCAATACATATAATCCGGATAAGAACATAAAGCTTGCAACCTACGCCTCCAGGTGTATTGAAAACGAGATTCTGATGTATCTCAGACGAAATAATAAAACCAAATTGGAAGTTTCCATCGATGAACCTCTGAATGTTGACTGGGATGGTAATGAGCTGCTCTTATCCGATATCTTAGGCACTGAGGAAGATGTTATCTACCGTAATATTGAGGAAGAGGTGGACCGCAAGCTTCTTAGGAAAGCCTTATCCAAATTATCGGACCGGGAACGTGTCATTGTCGACCTGAGATTTGGGCTAAATACCGATGACGGAATGGAGCGAACCCAGAAGGAAGTAGCGGATCTTCTTGGAATATCGCAGTCCTACATATCTAGATTAGAGAAAAAAATTATTAAGAGGCTGAAAAAAGAAATGGTGCGTTTTGAATAATATTATGGAAATTATTTCTTATTTTTCAATCGTATAAACAGGAGCCAAAAAGTGAATCATTCTATAATGAAAATGATATGATTCGGAGGTTTCGTTATGGCTCTTTACAAGGTTGAGATTTGCGGTGTTAATACATCTAAACTGCCATTGTTAAAAAACAGTGAAAAGGAAGAATTATTTCTAAAAATATTAGAGGGAGATAAGGAAGCAAGAGAACTTTATATCAAGGGAAACCTTAGGTTGGTGCTTTCCATAATTCAGAGATTTTCGAACAGCAATGAGAATGTTGATGATTTATTTCAAATTGGCTGCATCGGTCTGATGAAGGCAATAGACAATTTTGATATAACACAGAATGTGAAGTTCTCAACTTATGCAGTTCCTATGATTATCGGGGAGATCCGCCGTTATCTGAGGGACAATAATGCAATCAGGGTCAGTAGGTCCCTGCGGGATACCGCTTATAAGGCAATCTATGCCAAGGAAGCTCTCGTGAAAAAGAACGAGAAGGAACCGACCATCAGTGAAATAGCAGAGGAAATCGGTATCAGCAAGGAAGATATCGTATATGCTCTGGATGCAATCCAAAGTCCCGTTTCCTTATATGATCCGGTCTATGTGGAAGGCGGAGATGCACTTTATATCATGGACCAGGTCAGTGACAAGAAGAATAAGGAAGAAAACTGGATTGAGGAAATTTCCCTAAAGGAAGCCATGGATAAATTATCCGCAAGGGAACACAATATTATTAAACTTCGTTTCTTTGAAGGTAAAACGCAGATGGAGGTTGCCAAGGAAATTAATATTTCGCAGGCACAGGTCAGCAGACTGGAAAAATCAGCGTTGAAGAACATGCGAAATTATTTAGTATAAATATTTATTTAGCCATATCAAAAAACAAGTCTGCCTCGAACACTATTATAATGGTAAATTTATGTTATTTAATAGCAGGTCTGGTAATAAAAGAGGATACTCTTGACTTTATACAGGTTGTATTGGGGAATACAACAGTATAGCTTAGGCATAGATGTTATTGGGTTAACAATGACATCTATGCTTATGTTACGTAGACTGTGAATTTTTCTTTGCTTTTTTTGGAAAAACGTGTATGATATTTTTATAGGTATTTAGCCTTATATGAATAACGCTGGGGGAGACTGAATACTCATATTTACATTATACTAAAGAAAAGGATGGTCTTGTACATGGATGTTATTAGTTCAATCTTGCAATTTCTCATTATATGCATTGAATGCTTTGTCTATTGGCGAATACTGAGCGGTGCCCTGGATGCTAAATACAGTAAGCGAAGTCTGAATGTGGCAGGAATCATAATGTTTTCTCTTTCCTTCCTTCATCAATATATTTTCTCAATACCGGAAATGGAGAAATTTTTTACTGTTGGTACGATTGTAACAATGTGCAATGTTTTCCTAACTTTTATGTTCCTGACTAAGAACTCCTTTGTAGAAAAGGTTATCTGGTTTGGCGTCTTTTATCTGGGTACCGTAATTTTTGAATTGCTGACTTTCTTTATCCTGAAGCTGGTTCTGAATAAAGGATTGCCATTAAGTGACAACGATGAGATCAGCATGTACATAGTATTTATTGGTAAAGTACTGTATTTATTACTATTTGAATACATCATCCGTAAGCGTAAGCAAAAAGTTTTGATCAGTGTATCATATTTTAAAGAATTATCAATCATCATATTATTTAATCTAGTTTTATTATTAGCCTCGGTTTATATTTCAAAAAACCAGCAGGGTATTATCTCTAATATTGATGGTTTTATATTTTTTATCTTTACTGTCGTTTTTTTGATTACTTCCTACATCGTAATCTTAATATTCCGTCTGGAAAAGAAATCGAGGGAAGAAATAGAGACACAGTTAAAGCTTCAACAAATAGAGTTGGAATTGAAATTAAATGATGATATGATTAATGTAACGGATAAGCTTAGGAAGCTGCGTCACGATATGAATAATCATATCGGCTTGATAAAAGCGCTTGTAAAAGCACAAAAATATGATGAATTGGAGGAATATATCAATCAGATTTATGAAGACGTCGAAATAGCAAACGAGCTGGTTATAACCAGTAACAAAACCTTGTCAGTTCTGCTGAATTCCAAGAAGAGTCTTGCAAAATCAAAGAATATTGATTTTACAAGTATGATTGCTTCACAGGAAATTAATATGCAGAATAAGGATATCTGCGCTTTACTTGGTAATATCCTCGATAATGCCATTGAAGCAGCAGAGAAGTCAGGTAATAAAAAATATATTCTGTTAATGATACAAAAAACAGAAGAGGGCTGCATCATCAGTTGTGAGAATTCGCTCGGCATCAAGCCGATTATTAAAAAGGGCAAATTCGTTACATTGAAGGATAATTCCCTGCTTCATGGTATCGGAATTGAGAATATGAAAGATATTGTAACGAAATATAAGGGTGAGATTAATTTTGATTATGATGACGAAATGTTCCATGTGAGAATCGTTTTGCCCGTATAATTAAGAATACTTACAGATAAAAGACAGTTAAGGGGACTTACATATGAAAATTAATATGATTGTTTGTGACGATGAGAGTATTGCGTTGAAAATTAATTGCACCTACATTGAAGAATTAGCCAAGAAATATAAGGTGGATGCGAATGTTGCGGGGTTTTCAAATGGTGAAAAGGTTCTTGAATATATGGAAAATAACGAAATTGATATTGCATTTCTGGATATTGATTTAAAAGGATTGAGCGGACTCACAGTTGCATCAAAAATATTAAAAAAGAATCCAAGGGTGATTACCATATTTGTGACGGCTCACAGGGAATTCGCCTATGAAGCCTTCACAGTAGAGGCTTTCAGCTATTTAGCAAAGCCGATTGATCCGGAACGGTTGGAGAGAGTATTTAAGAAGGCTATTCTTCAGGTGAATGATATTAATAACAGGCTGCAGCGAGTACCTCTGGTAATAACGGAAGGAAATATCAAAAGAAAAATAAGCCAGTCCAGTATCATTTATATTGAACGGGTAAATTCTCAAAGTATTATTATAACAAAAACAGGGAAGCATTCTGTGTATGAAACGATAACATCCCTCGCAAGCCGGCTGGAAGAGAATTTCCTGCAGATTAATCAGGGAACCATCGTTAACCTTGAGGAAGTCGCAGTAATAAAAGGAAATCAGGTAAAAATGAAAACCGGAGATTTATTCTCGGTGGGAAGAACCTTCAGCAAGGAAGTGAAGAAGAAATATCTGAATTACCCCAGAATATAGGAAGAACTTAACGTTCCTATTGCGATTTAGATAAGATGAGTAGACTGAATTTCATTGATTTAAAGTAAAAAAATCATGAATTAGGAAGCAGACTGAATTTATTTATGCTAGATAGTTATAAAAAATCGTCATTTAATATAATAACATTGATGGTTTTTGAAAAAATGATAAAATAAGAATAACAGGTTTGTTAATCCTTTAACTTAGTTTGATGAATTTTATCTTTATAACAATAAAGTGATTTAGGAGTAGTAGGCCTGCTCTTTTATCTAATATCGGTTGTATGGGGAATATACAACAAAACAATGGATGCATAGATGATACCGGCAAACAGTAGAATCTATGCTGATATTGTTTCTATAATATAAACTTCGTTATACCCGCGATGATTGAAAGAAACGTATATTTAATAAGGTTCGGGTGTCATAAGTCTACTCTGCATAGTTATGAATATGCATACATATTCATCTTAATATATAAATCCGACTTATGATACCTGAACCTTAATAATGAATCATATTATTATGAAAAGCTTTGGAGGAATCCGAATTGAGACCTCCGGAGCTTTTTTGTCACTTAGATTTTGACAATAAGATATCCTTGTGAAATAATATTAATAAAATGACCGTATACTAAGTGATAGAAACTAGTACAGATGAAACATGGAGAAATAGAATGAAAACAAATGTTGTAAGCAAAAAGAATCAGATAAGAAGTATTTTATTTATTTTGTTATTAATGGTTATTACCATCGTCGTGATCTTTAAGGAATATTCCTTTGGCGAAATCATCCGCGTTATAAAAAGCGTACATCCGTTTTACCTTATTGCAGGGATTATGATGATGTTTTTCTGTGTGTTATGTCAGGCGATGAATTTTAGCGTCATTATTAAAAAGCTGGGGCATTCGGCTAATTATGGATATTGTATTGAGTATGCCTATGTCGGAAATTATTTTGGAGCAATTACTCCCGGAGCCAGTGGTGGACAACCTGCCCAGCTTTATTATATGAATAAGGATAATATTCATGTGGATATCTCAGCAATTACCGTGTTTTTCATGGTATTTGTCAGTCAGATCGTAATACTTTTTATTGGTGGATTGCTGGCACTGCTTGGATATCCAATGATCGAGGGGTATAAAAACTGGCTGAAATATCTTATGCTGGCAGGAGCTATCGTTATGCTTGGGTTAACCCTGATATTAACGGCATTAATGTTTATGAAGAAAACAGTTCCGTTTCTGTTTCACATTGTAATGAAAGCAGCAGTAAAAGTTCATCTGGTGAAAAAACCGGACGAAGTACAAGCGAAATTCGATGCTATGATGTTATCCTATCAGGAGAAGTCAAAATTGATTCTGAAACACCCGGATTTGTTTGTGCAGGTATTTGTTGTTACTTTGCTTCAATGGATTGCTTATTATATGGTTTCCTATCTTGTATATCTAAGCTTTGGATATCGGGACCACAGTCCAATCGATATCATGACCGGGCAATCAATGATTAATATTGCCGTTGCAGCCGTACCTCTGCCCGGATCAGTCGGTGTTGCTGAAAAAGCATATTTGAATGTTTTCGGACAGTTTTATACAGCAGAGCAGTTACCTTCGGCTATGATACTGACTCGTATTATAAATTTTTATTTGCCTTTATTTATCAGTTTTTTCGTATATCTGCTCCTGCATTTTCGTATAGTGAAACAGAAGAAACAGCAGAACAGAAAAACTTTATAGAACCAATGATGAAAGAGAAAGGATGGTGGCTTAATTGCAGAATTTGAAGGACAGGGCAAAAATGCAATTCAGCCTGAATGGGGTTAATTTCGATTATTACAATATCAAATCTTTGGAGAAGGAAGGTTATGAGATACGTAAACTTCCCTTTTCCATTAAAATACTATTGGAATCGGTACTTCGCCAATGTGATGGCTATATCATTACTGAAGATCATATTCCGCCTTCCACAGGAATCGTTCATCAGGTCAATCTGGAGTATCTGGCCAGCGTTGTTATCAAAAAGTCAACCATGGAGAGTATTATCGTATTCCCGGATTCGTTAGTCGGTACGGATTCACATACGACAATGATTAATGGGCTTGGTGTTCTGGGCTGGGGTGTGGGAGGTATCGAAGCAGAGGCAGGAATGCTTGGGCAGCCATCTTATTTGCAGATACCTGAGGTTATCGGAGTCCGGCTGGTGGGGCAGCTATCCTCCGGAGCCACGGCAACGGACCTGGCATTGAAAATAACCCAGTTACTCCGGCAAAAAGGAGTTGTGGGGAAGTTCGTAGAGTATTTTGGAGAAGGAGTAAGAGAGCTGTCACTGGCAGACCGCGCTACAGTTGCTAATATGGCTCCGGAATACGGAGCAACCTGCGGTTTCTTCCCGGATCTCGAAGGTGGGTACACGATTTATTGGCCGACCGGAGAGGTGATGACAATCTATGACGCCTGTATGAAATATAAGGAACAGGGTATCGGACTGCTGGTTTTAGCGGGGAAGGATTATGGTATGGGGTCTTCCCGTGACTGGGCTGCAAAAGGACCATTTCTGCTTGGGGTGAAAGCTGTGATAGCAGAGAACTATGAAAGAATCCATCGCTCGAATCTGGTTATGATGGGAATACTTCCATTGCAGTTTATGGAAGGAGAGAATGCGGATATCCTTGGCTTAAGCGGAGAAGAAACCTTTGAGATCAGGATGGACGATCATATTAAGCCTGGAGAGCGTATCAGCGTAACTGCCTGGAGCAGTGATGACAATATTATGCGATTTACGGTTACAGCCCGTTTCGATTCCGAAATTGAGGTAGATTATTATCGTCATGGTGGAATTCTTCCGATGGTTTTGAGACAGAAGAGAAAGGAACCGGAGACGGAGTCAATTGGATAAAGTGTAATATGATAGGAATGGGATAATCAAACTAAGCTTTTCTTCGGACTTAGGCTGACATCCCATTTTATTTGCCTTTATGATCATAAGAATTAGAGTATTTGCAGGTGATTTCCTTTCTTACTGAATTATGGTATACTGACATTTGAAACAATAAACTTAATCTAAAATTGAGGTGCGCTATGTTTTTAATCTTTGGAATATCAAATGGCGAGAAGAAGCTGGATTTTGTACAAACCATGTTGTGCTCACACTGTGGTAAATATGGACGGTTAGAATTATATATGAGTTATATGTACTTTAGTCTGTTCTTCATACCGATTTTTAAATGGAGCAGAAAATATTATGTGAAAAGTACCTGCTGTAATATGATGTATGAAATTGATTATGAGCTTGGAAAAAGACTTCAGCGGGGAGAGCAGATTACACTTACGGAAAACGATCTCCATGCAATGAATCATGGGGGATACGCAACCCGGTATTGTCGTAACTGCGGGTATCCTTCCTCCCCTGAGTTTGATTACTGCCCCAAATGTGGCAGCAAATTATAGAAATAAAGACTGTATCCAAATGATTGTTCAGATGAATAACATAAATTTTGAGAATTTGTCCAACATAATACATGAACGATACATGATAAGCAATGGAATAAAGCATTTTAAAAATTCATAAGGAGAAGTCATATGCTGCATCAAACATTAAACGGCAATTGGAAGATGAGGGAAGTATCAAAAAGTCATTGGCTGGAAGCAAAAGTCCCGGGCTCAGTTATGTCGGCATTATTGGCCAATGGAAAGGTTGGGGATCCGTTCTGGCGGTTAAAGGAATATGAAGCCAGGGAATTATTCCGTAACGATTATGAATTTGAAAGGGAATTCACGGTATCAAAAGAATTTTACGAGAAGGAACAGATTGAATTGATCTGTTACGGCCTGGATACCTTGGCTGAGATTTATATTAATGATATCCTGTTGGCAAAAACCAATAATATGCATAGAACCTGGAGATTTAACTGCAAATCCCTTCTTAACCTGGGCGATAATCAGATGAAAATCATTTTCCGTGCTCCGATAACCTATATTGAGAGCTACATTCCTGCAGAAGGAAAGGAAATTGATTATACCGCAAGCGGTGCCATGACGGGAAACCAATATCTGAGAAAGGCTCACTGCATGTTTGGCTGGGATTGGGGTGCACAGGTACCTGATGCCGGTATCTGGCGGGATATTGAACTGGCAGCCTACAGCGATATCAGAATGAAGGATGTAGAAATCAATCAATTGCATCATAAAAATGCGGCTGAGCTGGAAATAACTACACAATTAGAGATACTGCAGAATGAAAAGTTTGAACTGGAATATAGGTTAATTACACCGGAGGGTAAAACCTATGTATCTTATAAAGAGGCTGAAATAGGCAGAAATACACATACAATTACTGTTGAGCAGCCTCAGCTATGGTGGCCGAAGGGCTACGGAGAGCAGCCGCTGTATCATCTGACGGTTGCTGTGAAACATGACGACAGGGAAAGCGACCGCAGGGAATTTACTTTAGGACTGCGCACCCTTACCGTAAGCCAGGAAAAGGATGAATGGGGTTCGGAATTTGCATTTAAAGTAAATGGCATCAAGATATTTGCCAAGGGGGCAGATTATATTCCGGAGGATACCATTTACTCCAATATAACCAAGGAAAGAATTGAATATCTGATTGATTCCTGTGTGAGAGCTAATTATAATTGTCTGCGCGTATGGGGAGGCGGATATTATCCTTCCGATACCTTTTATGATTTATGCGATCAGTACGGTATCATTGTATGGCAGGATCTGATGTATGCCTGCAATATCTATGATCTGACCAAGGAATTTGAGGAAAATATCATCGAAGAGACTAAGGATAACGTAAGAAGAATCAGACATCATGCATCTCTTGGCTTATGGTGCGGTAATAATGAGATTGAATCGGCATGGGATCACTGGCCGGGCTTTATGGATCATTGTGCAAAGCTGAAAGCAGATTATATTAAGCAGTTTGAATATGTACTGCCGAGAGCGGTGGAAGAAGTGGATGATAAGACCTTTTACTGGCCCTCCTCACCTTCTTCGGGAGGCTGTTTTGATGATCCGGATGATGAGAACAGGGGAGATACCCATTATTGGGCGGTTTGGCATGGACAAAAACCCTTTGAGGATTACCGAAATTATTACTTCCGTTTCTGCTCGGAATTTGGTTTCCAATCCTTCCCGTCGATGAAGACAGTGAATTCCTTTACGGAGGAGGGTGACCGCAACATTTTCTCCAAGGTGATGGAAAGCCATCAGAAAAATGGTGCAGCCAATGGAAAGATGCTGTATTATTTGTCAGAGAATTTCTTATACCCGAAGAGCTTTGGGGATCTTTTGTATGTAACCCAGATTCTTCAGGGAATTGCAATAAAATTTGGTGTAGAGCATTGGAGAAGACATCGAGGACGTTGTATGGGCGCACTCTACTGGCAGTTGAATGACAGCTGGCCGGTAGCATCCTGGGCAAGCATTGATTATTATGGAAGGTGGAAGGCTCTCCATTATATGGCGAAGAACTTCTTTGCACCAGTGGCAGGATCCCTCTCCAGAACCAGTAACAGGATAGAAGCCCATATCCAGAATGAGAGATTAACTGATGTGAAATGCTCCGTACAGATAACACTAAAATCGGTGGATATGACAGTTCTGGATAAAGAAAATTATGAGCTTATTGTACCGTCACTTTCGGTTGCCAAGGTTTACGAAAAAGACTATAGTGAGCTGATCAAGGGTTATGAAGAAAAGGTATACGTAGAGGCAGTCTATGCGGATGGAGATGGTAATGAAAGTACGGAGGTAGAGATCTTTGTACCCTTCAAGTACCTTAAACTGGAGCAGCCTGAGATAAGCTTTAAGGTAACAGAAGGGGAAGATAAATATAAAATAGCCTTAAGTGCAAAGAATCTTGCATGTTTTGTGGAACTGGATTTTGCAGAGCATGATGCAATCTTTAGTGACAATTACTTCTACATTGCCGGCAATACGGCTAAGGTAGTGGAAGTCAGAAAAAGCGATATCCAGGGCACTCCCTTTACGAATGCTCAGGAGCTGGCAGATCAGCTTCTGGTACGCAGCTTAAGAGATACCTACGAATAACAATTAATGCTATAATAAAACCGGCTTTCAAGGTGCGTATGTACATTGAAAGCCGGTTTTATTATTTTGTGATAAGAAATATGATTATATTTGATGGTCAAGCATAGAATGTAGCATAAGAGAAAATGGATGACCAGGATGTATTTACAGATGTAATCATGAAGGGAAATGGGGATAAAGGATGAAGAAATATGTTATGCTTTTTCTAATCATTGTACTGCTGATGAATGCAGCTGCATGTAAGAATGAATGGATATTGAAAACCTCCGGTTTAAAGGAGGCAACACAGACAAATCAAGGTGTCGCCACGGAAAAACAGGTAGAGGATGTTGAGTA
>DATMUM010000073.1:0-2088 GCA_035564175.1 Mobilitalea sp. | reverse complement strand
CTTTGCCGTACATTTTGCTGCTATTTCCGTCAGATAATAGAATTCAGAACCTTCCGTTATATTATCTTCTTCAAGCACATAGATTAACTTTGGAAATGCCGGAGTTACCCATACGCCCGACTCATTCTTAACTCCCTGATGACGCTGTTTCAAGGTTTCCTCGATAATGATAGCAAGATCTTTCTTCTCACGTTCATTCTTTGCTTCATTCAAGTACATGAATACTGTCAGAAAAGGTGCCTGTCCGTTCGTGGTCATAAGTGTAATCACCTGATACTGTATCGTCTGAACTCCCTTAATAATTTCTTTACGAAGTCTCTTTTCAACGATTTCGCTTAACAGCTCATCCGATGTGGAGCAGCTAAGAATTTTAACCTCTTCCAGTACTTCCAAACGGATTTTCTCTCTTGATATCTGAACAAATGGAGCCAGATGCGCTAAACTGATACTTTGACCGCCATACTGATTGCTTGCCACCTGTGCGATGATCTGTGTTGCAATGTTACAGGCCGTAGAAAAACTATGTGGCTTCTCTATCAGGGTTTCGCTGATTACTGTACCATTCTGCAGCATATCCTCCAGGTTAATAAGATCACAATTGTGCATATGCTGTGCAAAGTAATCGGAATCATGGAAATGTATGATTCCTTCTTTATCCGCTTCTACAATATCCGGAGGCAGAAGCAATCTGGTGGTAATATCTTTACTTACTTCACCTGCCATGTAATCACGCTGAACGCTGTTAACCGTCGGATTCTTATTGGAGTTTTCCTGCTTCACTTCTTCATTGTTACATTCAATGAGCGAAAGGATACGATTATCCGTGGTATTGGCTTTACGCACAAGAGAACGCTGATAGCGATATTGAACATAACGCTTTGCAAGGTCAAATGCACCTGTTGCCATGATTTGATCCTCTACCATATCCTGAATCTCTTCAACCGATATCGCTCTGTTTAATTTGTTGCATTTATATTCAACGTAGTCTGCAATATCATTAATCTGTTCTTCATTCAGGCTTCTCTTTTCAGAAGAAGCATCGGCTTTTGTGACAGCCGCAATTATCTTTTTGATATCGAAGACTTCTTCCGAACCGTTTCTTTTTAAAATTTTCATATCCCATGAAACTCCTTTTCTATTTGATTTGTGAATTATATTATATCGATGGAAAATAAAAAAAACTATTGCTTATGCAACAGTTCTAGAATATAATACAAAATATAGTATTTACCAAAAAAGAAAGCACAATATGGAGTTTTGTACCATGGCAGAAAAAGTAATATATAGCGAAGCTATTGACCCAAGAATAAAGCTGCTTAAGGATCATTTTCAGCTAAAAATAAAAACATTTAATAGAAATGAAATTATTGTCAATTCCTCTAACGACAAGAATTTGATGGGAATCATCGTTAGCGGTATGGCTTATCTTGCGACAATAAATCTGGATTATCAAAAGCGTATCATTGATTACTATGAAGTAAACGATATGTTTTGTAATAGTACCATGTCCAATTTAGGAAACAATTCTTATTATATATATTCGAAGTCAAAATGCACAGTGGCTTTTTTAGATCATAGAGAGCTTCTAAAAGACAGCACTGAGGCATTTGTTCAACTGCAGGATTATCTGATTATTAACTCAGGAAAAAGAGTTTTGCATCATATTGATATACTGAGTCAACTTAACTTAAGGAATAAGCTCTTATCTTTCTTTGATTACTGCAGAAAGCGAAATAATTCTACAAGCTTTGTCTTACCGATAACTCTTTCGGAACTTGCAGAGTATCTTGCTGTTGATCGAAGTGCTATGATGCGTGAGATTGCTAAGATGAAGGCTGAGGCAATTATTATGTCTGAGGGGCGTAAAATAACCCTGTTGGAATGAACGGAAAATTCAACTTTACAAAACAATATTTTAATCCTAAAATTGGTAGTATGTTAGTTTATTTGGAATGTAATCTTCATATTGGCAGGTGCTGATCGAATGAAATACATAGTTCCCGAATATTATAAACTATTTCAATGTAAATGCGGCGAATGCAGGCATTCATGCTGCGAAGGATGGCCGGTAAGAATTTCTATGAAGGA
>DATMUM010000072.1:0-24439 GCA_035564175.1 Mobilitalea sp. | reverse complement strand
CCTCACGCAGGATTTTGACCAGCACGAAATTGGCAGTTGGTTTGCAATAACGGACGTTCTTACAGGTATCCAGTATGGTGCAGATACGTTCCCTCTCGCTGGCAATCAGCGCTCTTGTCTCTCTGATATAGCTTTCATCCGCGAACATGATTTCACCGGCAATAGCAGCGAGGCTGTTGATAGTCCAGGGGTTCTTTCTCTGGTTAATTTCCTTAATTAAATCTGCATTTCCACAGATAGCATATCCAAGGCGTAAGCCGGGAGCGGCAAAGAACTTAGAAATACCTCGCAGGATGATGATATTATTATAATAACCGGTCAGCGGTGCAGAGGTAATTTTCAGTACATCCACAGCAAATTCAACATAGGTTTCATCCACCATCACGAAGATACCCTTTTGTTTGCAGATATCCAGGATTTTACGCATGTCACTCCGGGTAATGGAGGTGGATGTCGGATTATTCGGATTGCATATGACTAGGAGGTCCACATCTTCGGTGAGCTCCTCTTCAAGCTTTGTAATATCCAGGGTAAAATCAGTCTCTTCCTCCAGACGGTAATAGCGGGTTTGACCTCCGCCCAAGGAAACCTCCCGCTCATATTCGGAATAGGTCGGTCCAATAATCAGGGCTTTTTTGGGATGCTTAATCTGGATAAAAAGGGAAATTAATTCCGTAGAACCGTTGCCGACAATCACATTTTCCATATCCGTATGGACATATTCCGCTATTTTCTTACGGAGGGAAGAATATTCACGGTCCGGATAACTCATGATGGCATCAATCCGTTCGGATAGGGTGGATTTGAGCTTCGGCGATATGCCCAGAGGGTTAACATTAGCGGAAAAGCTGATAATGTCCTCTTTCATAATTCCGTAGACTTTTTCTATTGTTTCTAAATCACTTCCATGAAAATGATCAGAATGTTTAATCATAATAATTACCATGCCTTTCTTCAAAACCTGCAAACTTTTAGCCGCAGGCACTTCTTACTGGCAGCATTGAGGCTGTCCTAATTCGCCAATGTAAACGTAATCTGGAATTTCGAGTAGTAAATATGCACGGTTTAATTGGCGAATTTTGATAAATACTAGATTTTTTTCCTGTGATGAATTATAATGAAAATTATGAACAAAGTCTGTAAAAAGCTGATTTGTAAGCTTCTGCAATAATCTTTGTAATCCAATAACATGATTTGGTAATATGATATCCAAATCTTAACTTGTATTATAACGTATTTTTATCAAATTGCAATGATAACTAACATGAATAAATAAACAGTTTATCCGTAAGCACGTAAGAAATACTTTATCTGGGGTGATGAATTGAAGGAGAAAATTGAGCGTTTTTCAAAAGGTGATTTTGAATATGAGCTGCCTTTTATTTGTCTGTCCGAAGAGGAAATCAGGTTAACGGCAGAAACCGGTAAGAAACTGGAAGGCAGCTTTATCATCAGTAACAGTATTGGCAGAGAGATGACAGGTGTCGTCTATTCCTCGGACCGGCTGCTGAAGATAAAGAATCCCTCCTTTCAGGGAACCACGAATACGATATGTTATGAATTCGATTCCGTCTATCTAAAAGAAGGAGAGCGAATCGATGGTGATTTATGTATCGTAAGTGATTGCGGGGAAAAGCTGCTGCCTTTTACGATTCAGACGAAAAGCTCCCATTTTGTCACTTCCTTAGGAAAGATTAAAGACCTGTTCCAGTTCACGAACCTCGCAAGGATGGATTGGTCCGAAGCGAAGAAGGTATTCCGCTCCGAGGACTTCGAACGGATTTTACTGAGTAATGAGGACAGGTACCGGTTTGTTTACCGTAATCTGATCAAGAGTATTTCTACCAGTCAGGCCTTAGAGGAATTCTTGATAACAATACATAAAAAAGCGGTTATCCGGTTGGATATAGACAGATCTCACCTGGAATACGATATGTCCCAGGACAGCATTACTGACAAGCTGGTCTTATCCAAGAATAATTGGGGTTATGCCGAAATCAGAGTCAGTACGGATGCACCCTTTATCCAGATGGAGCAGAAATTCCTATGGGCGGACCGCTTTACCTCGAATACCCATCAGATATCCTTTCGTATTGATGCAAAAAACTTAATGTATGGAAAGAATTATGGCAATATCTATATCAAGACTGCCCATCAGACAATTACTGTTGACGTTTTGTGCAGATACGGGAAGGAAGATAATAAGGTATCCGACAGAAGATTACAGCAAAGGGCCGAATATGCTCTGGTCGATAATTACTTAAGCTTTCGGCTGAATCGTATCAGTCTGATCGAATATCTGGAGGATGCGGAAGCTATGCTTAAACAGCTGCCCGGTCCTGAGATAAGTCGTTTTAAAGAATTAATGATGATACATTTATCCATTGTATCAGGCAAAACCAAAATAGCGGACGAGCTATTAGCTGATATTGAGGCGGAGGAGCTGGCCCTTAAGAAGAAATCCGTATTAGAATACTGCGCTTATCTGTATCTGAAGGCTCTTTATCAGAAAGAGGCTTCCATGATTGATCATGCGGCAGATATGATTCGAAGTTATTACGAGAAGGGCTTGAATGACTGGCGTTTGCTATGGCTGCTTTTGAATACGGACAGACGTTACGAGAAAAACAAAGCAGCTAAATTGTCTGATATCAGGGAGCAGTTCGAGGCGGGTTGCCGAAGCTCGATTATATATTATGAAGCTTTGAGCGTTATCAATGAGGAACCATATCTGCTGCGTGAGCTGAATGAATTCGAGATCCAGGTTCTGCATTTTGGAATAAGGAACTGGATTCTCGGAAAGGAAGCAGCACAGCAGTTTATCTATTTATCGAATAAGAAAAAGAACTTTGATCCGGTTATTTTCAGAGGACTGGAGAAGCTCTATGACGAATACGGCACTACTGAGATTTTGACAGCGATTTGCTGTATGCTGATCAAGGGAATGAAGAAAGCGGAGAAATACTTCGAATGGTATCGTCTGGGTGTGGAAGCGCAGCTTCGGATCACCGAACTCTACGAATATTATATGTATACCATCAGTGATACCATGCAGGGATCTCTTGCACAGCCGGTGCTTCTCTACTTTATCTATAACAGCAGTCTGAGTGATAAGAAGAAGGCGTACTTATACGCGAATATTGTACGAAATAAAGATAAAAATGAACCTATCTATCGTACCTATTATAAGCGTATGGAGGTATTTGCTTCAAAGCTGCTGGAAGGTCATTATATCAGCCATGACCTTGCAGTATTATACAAAGAATTCTTTGATAGAAATACTCTTGGAAGCGAGTTAACAAGACTGCTGCCGTATGTAATCTACCGTAATGAGCTGATCTGCAGCAATCCGAACATCGGAAGCGTCGTTATAATCCATAAGGAATTGGGTGTGGAAGAGAATATCCCGATCGTCAATGGAAAAGCTCAGGTGGATATCTACACGAATAATGTTGAGATTTTCCTGGCAGACAGCTTTGGCAACCGTTTTGTTGAGTCGGTGGAATATTCGGTAACACCATTTCTGAATTCGGAAGATTTTGAAAGCCACTGTATCGAATACAGCAATCATCCGATGCTGCTGCTTCATTTATTTGACCGATACCAGAGTTACCGCATCATGAATCCGAATGCAATCGAACTCAGGAAAAAGGTACTTCTGATGGAAGGTCTTGCCAGGGAATATGTAACCTCCTGCTGCCAGACGCTGATTGATTATTATTATGAAAATTATAATGACGAACTTTTGGAGTATTATCTGGAAATGATTGATCTTCCTCAGGTACGTCCTCAGGAACGTCCCAGATTCTTAGAAGGGATCGTTGCCCGATCCTTTTACCATAAGGCTTTAGAAGTACTTGAGACTTTTGGAGTGGAGGGAGTCGGGATTAACCGTCTTGTCAAGCTGTGCTCCGGCTGGATGCTGAGACCGGAGGCTGAGACGAAGCAGGATTTTATGGTTTACCTGTGTTATTATGTGTTCTCGCACAGGAAATATGATATTGCAATATTACACTATCTGGTTGATTATTTTGATGGATCTACCAGGGAGATGTTCCAGCTTTGGAAGGCTGCGAAGGAATTCGAACTGGATACCCATAAGCTTGAGGAGCGGCTGTTGATACAGATCCTATTTTCGGAAAGCTATATTGAAGACAGCTTCCGGGTATTCGACTCCTATTATAAAGACATTACAAACCGCCAGCTGGTCAGGGCATTCCTATCGTTTTTTGCCTACAAATATCTTGTACATAATTATGTCATAGCACCTGAGTTATTTCCAATCATGAAGAGAGAGCTATATTATGAGGAAAATGATGTATGCCTGCTGGCCTGGCTGAAATATCATTCCTCCAATCAGGATCTTACGGAAAATGAACTGATTTTTGTAGAATTTAACCTGCAGAGGTTGATCAGAAACCAAATTATACTCCCCTTCTTCCTGGATTATAAAAACAGGGTTGTATTGCCGGACCGGATTTTGGATAAATGCTTTCTTACCTACTATGCTGATCCGAAAAAGCAGGTTTATATCCATTATCGCCTTCTGAAGCAAGACGGCACAGAATTCATCACTGAGCGGATGCCGAATGTGTTCCAGGGAATACATCTGAAGGAATTCGTTCTATTCTATCATGAGGCTGTCCAATACTATATTACGGAAGAATCCCCAGCGGGGACGAATATCACGGAAAGCTTTCATACCCAGTATGAAGGTGAGACTCCCGAAGAGGATGATTCCAAGTATAATCAGATTAATCTGATGTTGATAACATTGGAGATGCAGGATGATAATACACTCCATTTCTTGATGGATAATTATATGAAAAATGAATTTATGATAGAAGAATGCTTTAAGCCAGTCGAATGATTAAGGAGATCAGACAATGGATGCACCGAGGAAATTAATAGTCGGATATGACTTGTGTGAGGATTTTTCCCAGATCAGCTGTTACAGCTATAAATCGGATGAGCCGCTAACCATATGCATGGGGGAAGGTGAGGATAATGATTGTCCAATCCCAACCGCATTATGCGTGAAAGCGGATACCAGGCAGTGGCTGTTCGGAGTCGAAGCAATCAGCTGTGCACAGCGCGGGGAAGGCATATTAATTGATCATTTGCTGGCAAAAGCCTGCAGCGATGAGGTTACGGAGATTTATCAGACGAAGTTTACCGGAGTGGCTTTGCTGGAAAAATATCTACGAAAGTCATTGACGCTGATCAAGAACTATTTTCCTACGGAGCCAATTACAAAGCTCGTATTGACAGTCCACAATACGGATCCGGTGCTAGTGGAAAAAATATATGAGGCATTGGCTTTGCTGGGGCTAGATAAGGACCGGGCTGTTGTCATGAGCCATGCCGGCGCGTATCTGTATTATACACTGAGTCAGGACCGAATGCTCTGGATGAATGACGTGGGGCTTTTTGATTTTCATAAAGAAGGTCTGTATTATTATCAGATTCGGATTAACCGCCGCACCAAACCGATGATGGCATGCCTGGCAAGGGCGGATTACCTTCCGGAGCTTAATTATGACATGGTGAAGCAGATAAACGGTAATGCGGCTTATATCTTTGAAAATATCGCCAATACAGTATTACATAAACAAATTGTCTCCACCCTCTATTTTACGGGTCGGGGCTTTGAAGGTGGCTGGGCAGAAGAGGTGATCAGAAAGCTTTGCGCCGGACGAAGAGTTTTTCTTGGGCAGAATTTATTCTCCAAAGGTGCCTGCTATGCTGCAAAGGAGCTTTCGGGTGATCGTAAGCCGGAGGATATCCTGCTATTCAACGATGATATGGTTACTACCTCAGTAACAGTCCGTGTATATTGTGACACCCGATTTAAGGATATCCCTCTTGTAGAGGCGGGTGATATCTGGTACGAGGTTAATAAACGGATTGAAGTTATCGTGGAGGGAGAGCCTGAGCTTGATCTGGCTCTGAGTAATATCATGACCAGGGAAACGCTGCGTGAAAGAATTATGCTCAGCAAATTGCCGGAGCGGACTGACAGGACAACCAGACTGGAGATCAATTTCTCGTGTAAGACGAAAAACAACGGAATTATCAAGGTAACCGATCTTGGCTTTGGTGAATTCTTTCCTGGCACAGGAACGGAGACAGTATATACTTTAGACATCTGATCATAGAGGAGCTTTTCGATGGGTAAGCTGATACTTAGCAGTGGAGAAAGAACAAATCGGCCATATTGTTTTAACTCAGTCGGGATACGTGTTTACTCGATTGAGGAGCTGTGCTATTATCTTTTTCATCATGTCTATATGATTGAAGAGGATATGCTTTGTGAGGAGCTTTTTGACTGGATCGAAGCTGAACTAAAGCTGCCTGACCGGGCTAATAAGCTGAAGCAGCTGAAAAAACAGAAGGCTGATCTTAAAATGATCGTTACGGTAATTTTATGCAGCTCGGATTATTTTACTGAAGTTGAAATAAAAGGCATGCTGAAGCAGCTGGATGCTGTGATTGGGATGCCGCAGGTCAAGAGAAGCTGCCTGAAAGCAAATAATTGCTTGAAGAATGGACAGCACCGTGAAGCTGCTGCGGAATACGAAAGGATTATTAATTCTAAGGAAGCAGTGGAATTAACTCCGGAGGAGTACGGTGATATATATCATAATCTGGCGGTGGCTAAGGCGCATATGAGCGGATTAAGAGACGCCTCCAGGTTATTTTATCAGGCTTACGAACGTAATCACAGGGAAGAAAGTCTGAAGCAGTATCTCTATTCCCTGCGTCTATGCAATAATGATACGGAATATTCGCAAAAATTAGAGGAATATCAGGTAAGTGAGGAACTGAAAAAGAGTATCGCTGATTTTCTTGAACAGAAAGAGGAAGAAGCGGGATATTCAGAGCAGATGAAAGACATAGAATATTTAAAGAAGACGAAAGCTATGGGCAAAATGAGCGAATATTACAGTAAATCAGAAGAAATCATTGATTTCTGGAAATCCCAGATTAGGAAAATATGATTGCTGAATATGCTTTTAGGATAAAACGGCTGATGAAGAAAGGTAAACATAAATGGGATTCTTTAATTTGTTTTCAAAGAAGCAAAAGAATAATGAAGTAGAGAAGGAAGCCGTAGAGCCTTCGGAACACAAAAAGGAGACACGAAAAACCGCCAGACTGAACACACAGACGGAACGGTTAGTATATATCAAGGATAATTGTGAATTGATTATGGAAAGTAACCGCCAGATTGAAGAGGCCAAAGTGGAATATCAGGCTGTAACCTCCTATCTGACGGATATGCAGAAAATTGACATGATACCTCTCGAACAAAGAGGTAATATGGAGGATGCAGCACGTAATATTTATAATCTGACCAAGGAGCGTAACAAGCTTCAGAAAAGAAACTCCATATTATCGGACAGACAATACCGGTTATTTGAACGATATGAACTGCAAATCCCGAAGGAGCTGCCATCCATCCGTGACAATGAAAAGTATCAGATTGCCATATCGCAGGATATCACCCATCTGGAAAAGGAGCGGGAGGCTTTGGATGAGGAGCAGGAGGATATCATAGGTAAACAAGCCTTCCTGAAAGGAATTGCCACTACTACCAGCATCATCGTGGTCATACTGTTTGCGCTTTTTGCCTTCTTGTCCAGCTATTATGATGCGAACTTTACAATACCATTTCTAATGACGGTTCTGATGGGAATGGCATCCGCATTTTATATCTTTTTTGAATCAAGAAAGAATATATCTGATGACCGGCTGGTCAAGATGAAGCAGAACCGTCAGATCATGCTGATGAATAAAGTAAAGATCAAAGCTGTCAATAACCGCAACTATCTGGATTATTCCTATAATAAGTACATGATAGAGAATTCGGAGCAGCTGAAGCTTTACTGGGATGAATACACCCGATTAAAGGAGGAAGCAAGAAGATATCAGAAAAATACGGATCTTCTTGAGTTCTATAATAATGAATTAATCCACGAGCTGAAGAAATTTAACATAAGTGATGCAGAGATATGGATTTTCCAGACGACAGCAATTCTTAACAACAAGGAAATGGTTGAAGTACGTCACAGACTGAATGTTCGCAGGCAGAAGCTGCGTGAGCGAATTGACATTAACACAAAACAGAAGGAAGAAGGTTATAAGGCAATCAGGAATACGATAAAGACCTATCCGGATTGTAGGGAAGAGGCGGAAAAGCTGCTGCGAAGATTTAGGATTAATATGGATGAATGATGTTTGAATTATAATGAAATAAAAAGTATGAAACTAACTGCCTGAGCTGACTGCTTCGGCAGTTTTATTTTGCTTATAAAGATTTCACACAAAGGTAACAGGAATTGTTAAAATTTCATATAAATTTGACATTTATTAAAGGACAATTGTCCTTTATGTCTGTTTTTTAATAAAGTATATTTATTATTAAGCGATAAAATCAGCTAATATGAGAGAAAGAAGGTTAACTCAGTAAAACTCATTAAGAAATGAAATAAACTAATTAAGTTTGACAGTTTATAAAGCAGAGATACATGTTAATGATTGGAGAGCATGACAAAATGAAGAAAAGCATGGTTTGGGTCCTGGTGTTAGCCCTGATCTCGGTAACGATATTTGGCTTTATACTGTTCGCTGGCAAAAAAAGCAATAATGAATCAATTTTATATCCTGTACAGGTGGATGGAAAATGGGGATATATCAATAAATCAGGTAAGCTGGTGATAGAACCAACCTATGCAATGGCTGAGGATTTTTATGATGGGGTTGCCATCGTTCAGATAAAGGATGACACGGCTGGCAGCAGTGATGAAGAAGCAAATAACGTAAAATATGGTGCCATCAACACAGCCGGGAAAATGGTTGTAGATCCCAACTTTTCATATATCAGCAAATTTAATGAAGGAATTGCCGGAGCTATCATAGAAAATAAAGATACCTATGCTTTTGAATATTATATTCTGGATAAAACAGGCAAGATTTTATACACGTTGCCATCTGATATGGAGATTGTTTCTATGCTGTTCAATGGTAGTGATATGCAGACACAAAGTGAAGGCTTGATATTAGTGCGTAATGCTAATAGTGAAATGTATGGATTTATAGACCGTAATGGAAAACTAGTCATACCCTGCGAATATTATGAGGGGTATAACTTTACGAACGGTTTGGCTTTAGTAAAAAAAGATATGAATTATCAATATATTGATAAAACAGGAAAAGTAGTAATTGATGCCAGTAAGTATAAATTCTGCAGAACCTTTTCGGAAGGATTGGCTGCTGTGGCAGTACAAAAGGATGAACAGTCCGCAATTGAATTTGGATATATAGATACGAAGGGTAATATGAAGATAGAGCCTCAGTTTGCAAAGGCGTACAGCTTCTCAGAAGGGCTTGCTAAGGTTTGCACAGGCGAAAGTATAAACCAATATTCCATTGGTTATATAGATGGAGCTGGAGCATATGCAATCGAACCAAATTTAACTGACAATGCAGATGAGACTTTATTTTCTGAAGGTTTCGTACCTGTCGATGATGGAACCGGTGGATATATGAATCAGAAGGGAAAGCTAGTTATTAATCCGGTTGTTCAGAAGGATGAGGGGAATTTCATAAAACATAATACCGCAGGTGAATTTCGAAATGGAATTGCAAAGGTAAGCCTTTCCGATGGAAGTATAGGGTATATCGATACAACCGGGAAATACATATGGAACCCCAGTAAATAGTAAATTTTGAAAGAGCCAATAATTCCAAAGTGAATTATAGAATCATAATTCACTTTAGAAAGAACTCCAGAATGAATTCCATAGGAAATTCATTCTGAATTTCTTTCAGGTTTTGTGTCACTGAGGAACAGCGGAATGTTAGTTAGTGTGAAATTGATTTATAACGAATGTAGATAAAGGAGGGCAGGCTTATGAACTTAATAGATAGTTATCAATGTGTTTTACCAAGCGTTTGTCTGGTTACAGATGATCCCTATAGGGTGAAGATGATTGCAGCTCACTACTTGGACAATGTAAAGATATTCACTGAAACAAGAGGACAGGTTGGGCTCATCGGGAAATTTGATGATGTTCCTTTGATCGTATTGTCTTCAGGTATCGGTAAAATTTCAACGATGGCATATGTAACTGAATTATGCTCGAACAATCAGATGAAACGAATGATATATTTCGGTGATTGTATTACCCGGGATGCAAGCTTACCTGTGGGATCAATTATGTATATTAACAAGGCATATGAAAATGAAAATTGTTACTATGCATCGGAAAACCTGCTTCATAATACTGAAATAATTAAGAGTGAAGATAATATAAAGGCATTTCAATGCGCTACTACTACGGATGATAATTATTTACATGATAAAAAATATATGATAAACCAGGAATCAAAAGTTTTGGATTTTACAACCTCTGCTATCTATGGGTTGAATGAAATCTATGGAGATATAGAAACTTTATCAATACTTAATGTTTGTGAAAATATCAGCACCAAGGAAACTATCGGTGAGGCAATTAGGCAAAGCGGTCTCCATGAGGGAATCCGATTGGCTCTTCGGGCTGTAATTTTTGGAGTTGATATTTAGCAATAAATACTTAAAAAAGGAGAGACAAAATGAAGAGATTTAGTAAAGCGCTGTTATGTATCGTTATGTCATTATTATTCTTGGTTAACAGTTTAGTACCGACATTACCGACGATAACAGTATTCGCAGCAGCGACGGACATGGACGCAAGTAATAAATCAACCGTTAATCCGCCACAAAGTATCGTTGGAAAAACGGACATTGCTACGTGGAGTTATACTGCACCGTTTACTAATCCGGACCTGGAAGCTTCCAGTGGTTATTATCAGAATACTCCGGATGGTACAAAATCTACATTGCAGTTATTTAAGAATAACGTTAAGTTTACGGGGGCTTATAGTAGTTCAGGAGGAACTTTTTCTACCAATGGATTTAACGGATCAACTGATAAAGGATATTGGCTGATAAAGACTTCAACAAAGGGATTCAAAGACTTGGTTTTTGATTTTGTTACACGTTCTTCAGGTACTGGTCCCAGAGATTTTAACACAGAATGGAGTATTGACGGAGTAAACTGGAATATTTTCGGAAATGCTACAGCATCTACTGGTTATTCAGTGAAAATCGAAAGCACAAGTCCGGCTGAGCAGTTTGGTATGGTATTACCGGCAGGAGCTGCTAATCAGGATACTTTATATATTAGAATTATTCAGAAGTCAGAGGTTTCTGAAGGCGGCGGAACCATAGGTGCCTCTGGTACACATGGTATTAACAGCATACAGCTTTATGGAAGCAAAGATCCATTATTCACAACACCGAATGTAACAGCGTCACCTGATGCAACTGGTGCAATACTAGATGTAACTCCTATTTCTTTAACTTGTGCAGACCAAAGTGCTCAAATCTATTACACTACAGACGGTTCAACGCCTGCAATATCAGTAAGTGGTTCTGCAATATCAGTAAGTGGCGCTGCAATAACTGTAACAGGTACTACAAAGGCATACACCGGACCCTTTACAGTATATTCACAGGGAGGTTTTTCGGGTTCAAATCCGTTTGTGGTTAAGGCGATCGCATTATCACTTCCTCTTTTAACCAGTGATGTACAGACATTCTCATTTACGCAACAAACGATAACCTCGAATTCAGATGCAAAAAATCTTGATGTAGGAACGTATGTATGGGTAAAAGGAGTTGGTACTTACTTAAATGGTAACGCCACCTTATACATACAGGATGGTATGAGTCCCGGCAGCGGTCTCTGCATTTATAAAGCTGGAGCAAACTTTTCAGCCTATGTGGGTAAAGAAATCTATGTATATGGAAAGGCTTCACCTTATTACGGCTTAATGGAAATTGTTCCGGATACCGTTGACTCGACAAATATTGTGGTACGTAATGATAATCCGACGCTCCCTACTCCCACAAAAATAATGTTGAGTCAGATTTCCGACAGAACATATGAAGGTATGCTGGTTTCCCTGGATACAATTAAGCTGGATAATGTCGCTGGAACCACGACTACTTCATATTATAATCATACAATCAGCCAGGGCGGGGCACCGTTTATATTGCGCGCTAAGGGTATTGCAGCAGCAGTTGGAACCGCTGGCAGTTATGTCAATATTACGCAGGCAATAGTAAATTACAGCACTTTATCACCATTTAATGGTGCATATTTACTTTCTGCCAATACATCAGAGTTAGTTCAGGCAGCGACTCCTACGGTTGGCTTTCTGACTGCCGGTGTTGCCGGTGGAGCCTCAATTCCTCTAAATTCTGCAGTTACTCTTACCACAGCGACGGTAGGCGCAACTATTACATATAGCATAAACGGTGGAGCACCTGTAACCAGTGCGGGAAATTCCGTTGATGTAACAGTAGATGCTTTTGTAAATGGGGTTGCCACGATTGCAGCTACCGCTTCCGATGGAACTTATACAACAGCAACACAGACCTTTACATATACGCAGAGCCAGGCGGCTGATGTAACAGCAAATCCGAGCAGCTTGTCTATTTCAGCTACGACACCAATCACATTGGCATCTGCAACAGTAGGAGCACAAGTAGTATATTCCTTATATAAAAATTCCTATTCGGATTCAGACGGAACCCCGGTAGGTACTGTAAACCAGGCATATACAGGACCTATAACCTTAGACTCCTCCTATTTTCCGATACGAATCGTTGCAAAAGCGACATTGACAAACTATTTAGACAGTAACCTTTCCACCTTCAAGTACACCGCTCAGAAGACAACCGGCGGTGAGAAGAATTATTATGGTGAGATTCACGCTCATACGGCTGAAAACTCAGATGGACAAGGTACATTAGCAGAGGCAAATGCTTATGCCAGAGATGTCGGAAAATTGGACTTCTTTATTTTAACTGATCACTCCAATTCCATTGATAAAGCTGCGGCAAGCGATTCTCTAGCCACAATTAAAGATTTGAACAGCTATAACACAACAAATCAGCAATGGATCAATGGTAAGGTTGAAGCAGCTAAGGCAACAACTGACACATTCCTTTGCGATTATGCTTATGAGATGACTTGGTCAGGCGGACCGGGACATATCAATACCTTCAATACAGCCGGTTTTGTGAGCCGTAATAATACGGTTCTTAACAGCAAAGCTAATGATGCCGGTATGCAGGCTTATTACCAGCTGATAAAAAACACACCGGGTTCCATATCACAATTTAATCACCCGGGTGCTACCTTTGGTAATTTCTCTGACTTTGCATATTATGATCCGGTATTGGATGATAGAATTAATCTGATCGAAGTAGGTAACGGTGAAGGAGCGGTTGGCTCCGGCGGATATTTCCCGTCGATTGACCAGTATATACTGGCTTTGGATAAAGGCTGGCATTTAGCTCCGACGAACAACGGTGATAATCATAAAAAGGGTTGGGGAACCTCCAATACCTGTGCAACCGTTGTTTATACAAACGATTTTACGTTGAGCGGAATCTATCAGGCGATGCAGGACCGTTCCGTATGGGCAACAGAAAACAGAGATTTGGATGTTACTTATCATCTGACAGATGGGACAAGCACTTACAGTATGGGAGCTATCTTAGACTCCGCTCCCGCAGCAGCTGATATCACGATTACAGCTAAGAATAAAAACCCTCAAACAGCAACAAGTAATATTGCATCAATCCAATTAATCAGTAATGGCGGAAAAGTAGTTGACAAACAGATTTACAGTGCTGGAAGCAGTGATATTACCTATACGTATTCTATGACTGCGCCTGAATCCGGTTATTACTTTGCTATTATTACTGACAACAATGGCTTCAAAGCAGTTACTGCACCAATTTGGCTTGGTTCTGCCCCGAAGGTAGGAATCACTTCAGTAGCTAGCAGCTCAGTTATGCCTGTTACAACGGAAGCATTGAGCTTAACAACAACTCTATTTAATAATGAGAGTACACCTGCTGCCCTGAAGTCTATTTCCTATACAGTAGCAGGAGATCCCGATGCAAGTAATACCTTTACTCCGGGAGCCAGTATAGCATCCGCTGGCAGCACGAAGCATGTATTTAGTTATACGCCTGCTACCCCCGGAACAAAAACAGTAACGATCAATGCAGTAATTACAGTGAATGGTGTAGATCTGAACTGCAGCACGTCAACCACGATGAAGGTTGTAGATATTGATACTGTTTCTTATGTTGGGTTAGATGCGTCACATGGCAACGAGTATGTAAGTGGTGGAAGTTATCCGAACTCAATGGCTAACATGATGATTCTCGCAGCTAAGAATGGCCTGAGGGTTGTACAGTTAAATACTTCGGAAGAATTCATCAATGCTTGTAACAATCCTAAATATAAGATGATGATATTAAATGCACCCTCCAGAAAGAGCGTTACTACATGGCCGAATCCGGCAAATTATACTGACGCTGAAATTGCAGCACTGAAAACCTTCGCAGAAAACGGCAATACACTTGTATTTGGAGTGATTGCAGATTATGCGGAATCTTCCAACAAAGATGCTGCCACACCGAAAAAACATATGGCAGAACTTCAGAATGATGTTTTAGCTGCTATCGGCTCGACCTTACGCGAAGGTGACGACGAGGTTATGGATGATGATAAAAACGGCGGCCAGCCCTACAGATTGTATCCAACTGAGTTTAATCTTTCGAATCCATTACTGCAAGGAGTTATAAGTGGTCAGACTTACAGCCAGTATTCAGGAGCTACCATTTATGCTGTGGATCCGGTGACAGGAGAGAGAACTGCAACCTTACCCAGCACAGTCAGTGCATTGGTATATGGTTTCCCGACAACATACTCTGCAGAATGTGATAGCGATAATTTCGGCTATGGTACAGCTAAGGATCCCTTCCCATTCGTTACTGTCGGAACCTACAAAACAGATAAGGGCATGTATAATGCAAACGGAATATATATACCGAAATACGTAAATCCCAACAGTAATGTTGCTGCAAATCCGGAAGAAAAATTACTGGCAGCGTCCGAATATGTTCAACATTCCAATGGCAATACATCATTGGTTGTCGTAGCCGGCGGCTCGTTCATGAGTAATTTTGAAATAGCGGTTACTATGGATAATGCAGCCACCCTGCCTTATGTAAACTACAATATTATGGATAATCTCTATAAAACAGTTAACCCGGAAATAATTACGAGCATCGCAGATGCTAAGAATTTACCGGATGGAACTGAGGTTATCATCGAGGGTACAGCTACCAGTGAAATTAATACTCAGAGCACGGATACCAATACAAACAAGGGCTTTTTCGATTGTATTTATGCGCAGGATGCCACAGGCGGTATTAACCTTTTCCCTGTCGCAGCGGGCATAATGGAAGGACAAAAGGCTAGATTCTATGGAAAGATTTCACATTTCCAGGGTGAGGTTGAATTAACCGTTACAAAATTTACGATTTTAGATCAGACGATTAATAAAATTGAACCGGCAACTGTAAGTACAAGCGTTTCCATGAATCCGTCAAATACCGGAGCATTGGTAAAAACGTCCGGTGTGGTATCCAATGTATTAAAGGATGTAGACGGAACCATTAATCAATTTACGATTAATGACGGATCAGGTTCTGCTATTATATTTATCAATGGATATATAACAAAAGGAACTACCCTTCCATTTATTAAGGACGGAGCGACAGTTTCTGTTATAGGTTTGGCTTCCATCGGCGAGGTTGTAAGTGATTCCGATATGCATCCAAGAATAAGAGTCAGAGATCGTGCGGAAATCGTCGATCTGACAGCGGATGTAGTAAATACGGCAATTGTTAATCTTCCTGCTGCAAACAATGTTAAACTTACGGATGAAGCAGCTATTAATGCGGCTAACAGCGCATATAACACCTTAAGTACAGCTCAGAATTCACTTATCACAGCAGAAAATAAGCAAAAGTTAGCAGATGTCGTTGCAAAATTAGCTCAGTTGAAGGCAGCTGCAGAAAACCCGTCAGGAGGTAATACCTCAGATGATAAAGCAGCGGCTGATAAGGCTGCAGCAGCTGCAGTAAGCGCAGCAATTGAAAAGCTGCCTGCTGCAATAAATGTTCAGCTGACTGATGAAGCGTCAATTAATGCAGCGAAAGAGGCATATAATGCATTAACTGCGGATCAAAAGTTACTTGTATCCTCAGCAGATAAACAAAAGTTAACAGATGTAACAGCCAGACTGGATATATTAAAAAATCCGTACAAAATTGTATTTAGTACAGACGGAAGCAAAGTTGCAACCAAAACTCTAATCAAGGGTTCCAGAATTGATGCTTCTCCTGTAACTACAAAGACAGGCTATACCTTTGACGGTTGGTACATTGGATCTAATAAAGTGACCTTCCCGTATATTGTGAATGGAAATGCAACCTTCACTGCACATTGGACGATCAACACATACACCGTATCCTTTGACAGTAACGGTGGAACTAAGGTAGCCGCTGTAAAGGCAGTTTACAACACTGCAATCTCAACACCGGTCGCACCATCCAGGAAGGGACAGACCTTCGCAGGCTGGTATGCAAACAGTGAGTGTACAAAAGCATGGAGCTTTGGTTCTGATAAAGTCGTAACGAATACCACTTTATATGCTAAGTGGTCGAAGAACCCTGTAACACCCAAAACAGTCAAGACCACCAAGGCGGCACAAGGTGTTAAGGTTTCCTGGAGCAGTGTAAGCGAAGCAACGAAGTATGAGGTATATCGTGCTACTTCAAGTAACGGTAAATATACTCTTATCGCTACAACAAGCGGAACAAGCTTTACCGATACCGGTATCACGAAAGGTAAGACCTATTACTACAAGATAAGAGAATACAAAATGGTTAATAACCAGAAGGTTTACAGTGATTACACTAAGACTGTGACTATCAAGTATTAATCAATATTAAGGGAACGGGGAATCAACCGTTAGAAACTAAAGCCACCCCATTGTCTTTCCAAGAGAGACAACGGGGTGGTGTTTTTAAACCAATAAGCAAATGACTGATTAATGCAATAAAGTTAAGGGAGCTTCCGGTCTCATCCTGTATAGGAAGTGACTGGAAACTCCCATCATAAAGCTGCTTTGATAGATAATTGCTAAATTAACTGTCTTTCCTCTAAGGTTTCTTTCATCAGGCCAAGCTGTTTTGGTGAGATTTTTATATAATTTCTGCCGTAGGTAATGAAGCCATTGCTTACCAGCTTGTGAATGGATCGGTTGACGGTTTTTTCGCAGAAGCCCAACTCATCTGCAAGCTCGCTGCGCTTTTTGTGAATGGATATGGTTTGTTCACCAGACTCCGTCTTAATACAATAGTTGTAAATATATAAAAGTAAACGACTATAAGAATCAAGAAACAGATATCCACGGTTTAGCTTAAGTTCGCTGGAGAGCTTGAGGGCGAGCAGTCGTGTTATAATATTCAATGCCGTGATATCATATTTCATCCAATTTAAAAAGTCTTTTATTGTAATTGCAATAAGTACGGATTTGGTTTTTGCGATAATGTTTATTTGATAATTCCTTTTATTAGTAAAGGCTTCAAATTCTCCTATAATATTAACAGGATGAAATTCTATAAAATTATATATGATATCGGGCTCGAAGGTATCAACACCGGATAAATTACCTGTGATATGAATGAATATTTTATCTGCTTTTTGACCAGTTGATATTAATGTTTGATCGGGCTGAAGAGTCTTAATTACAGAATTCTCAGTAATAAATGAAGGAGCATTCTCGAACATATCTAATAAAATTTGTCTGTCATCATCTGAGACAATTGATAATATATCGGATAATAAAAACATTGGCATACCTCAATTTGTTGTGAATTGTATGTGAAATGCAGAATTGAATTATTAATTAACAAATAATTCAACTCTATTTTATAATATTTCAGTACAAATTACAACCCTTGGCTTAAGGAAATAATTATCAATTAATCTTAGAGTTGTATCTGCCATAAACACCTGTAACAGCGATGTGCAGGTGTTTTTTAGTTTGCCCTGCATGGGCGCCTAATAGGTGAAAGTCTTTAACACACATTGATAGTTGAATGTGTACAGGCGGATGGCAATTTGTCTTTTGGTTTCAACCCTTCAATTTAATAAAAGTGAAGAAATATAAGGGTTTTCATTCATAAAAGCATTTACAAATTGTGAAAAAAGTACTAAAATATTACTAAAATAGTAATAAATACATAATATTAACAATGGATGAAATATCTACAAAGAAAAAATTTTGGAGGAAATTAACATGAAAAAAGCATCAATGGGTGCCAGAATTGGAGCATTATTGCTTGACAATATCTTCCTGAATATTATTAATCTGTTTATCTTTGCTATATATCCATATTATTTATTTTATTTATTCTATTCACCGGTAATCACTTTCCTGTATTATGGTATCTGTGAAGGAAGCTCGATGAGTGCCTCCCTCGGAAAGAAAATCTGCGGTCTGGTTGTCGTAGATGAACGAGGAAACAAGCTTACTTCAGCCCAGGGCTTTACCCGTTCCATTTGCCGTATTATATCAGGAGCAATCTGTGGAATCGGATATTTCATAGCGCTATTTGATGAGGAAGGAAAGGCTCTGCATGATAAGATGGCAAGAACCTTTGTGGCTGTGGCAGCACCAGAACCGTATCCTTATCCGAGCCCTATTCCGGTAAACGCTCCGATGAATAATTATCCAACCGTAGTTTGTATCTCCGGTCCCTGTGCGGGAAAAGCGTTCAATATACCACAGCAGGGTATCACCTTTGGCCGGGACAGTAACTTGTGCGAAATTGCTTTCTCTGAGAATACCAAGGGAATAAGCCGTATCCACTGTAAAGTTTTATTTAACTATCAAACTCAGATGTTTGTTCTGTATGATATGGGATCAAGCTATGGAACATTTCTGGAGAATGGAACAAAAGTCTTGCAGGACCAACCGGTTGCCTTAAGTTCTGGTCAAGGCTTTTATCTGGCATCGAACAGCAACTTTTTCCGGGTTAATATATAGAATAAAATTCATAGAATTCAAGAATATACATAATGAACTTATTAGGGTCAATAGCTATATAATAGGGATAGAGCTGTTTATAAGAGTTGAATGGGGGAAGAATGATATGCTTAACATCGAAAAGCTATGCTTTAACTGTTTTCATGAAAAGGATGGCTCGAATGTTTGTCCATACTGCGGATACGTTAACGTTGATAACACGATGAAATTCCCGGGGGTGATGAAGGAAGGAAGTATTCTGAATGGACAATACATTGTGGGACGTGTACTGGGGCAAGGAGGCTTTGGAATAACTTATCTTGCACTGGATTATCAGCTGGAATTAAAAGTAGCAATTAAGGAATATCTACCTGACGGAATGGCTGCAAGAATGCCTGGTACAACCCTTATATCCGTCTACAAGGGAGATAGGCAGAGTAACTTTAATTACGGTGCGGAGCGATTTCTGGATGAAGCAAGGGTTCTTGCTAAATTCATCGGTAATAAGAATATCGTCAGCGTCAGGAGTTATTTTCGGGAGAATAACACTGCCTACTTCGTAATGGATTATATTGAAGGAATTAATTTCAAGAGCTACATAAAAAGTCAAGGCGGTAAGATTTCTTACAAGGAAGCACTTCGTGTACTTGTTCCGGTGATGGATGCCCTCGCGATGGTACATCGTGAAGGTGTCATACACCGGGATGTTACACCGGATAATATTTATATAACTAAGAATAACGAGATCAAACTTCTCGATTTTGGCTCTGCAAGGTATAGCCTTGGGGATAAAAGTAAGCTTCTTGATGTTATTTTGAAGGCAGGTTATGCACCCAAGGAGCAATATATTGCAAAAGGCAAACAGGGGCCTTTTACCGATGTATATTCCCTTGCAGCTTGTTTCTATGCGAGTATTACCGGATATCTTCCGCCGGAAGCCTTAGAAAGACTGGAAAATGATGAATTAGTACCGTTATCGGCACGTGGTATTCAGATTCCGAAGCAGATGGAATATGCGATTATGAAAGGCTTGGCTGTCCGCGCTGAAGACAGATTCCAGAGCATGGATGAATTTAAAACAATCCTTCTGGCTGAATCAGAGCCGCGCCCGGTTATGAATACCGCGCCATATAACATATATCAGGAACGTCCTCATGTTGAACCCATTCAGGCACCGATGTCAGGAACAATACCGACGCTGATGTCAACGCCAATACCGGGACCGATACCGGCGCAAATGTCAGTACCGAAGACGGGGCCGATACCAGGGCAGATGTCAACGCCAATGCCGGGGGCAATACCTACGCAGATGTCAGCGCCTGTGCCTGCTTCGACACCTATGCCTAATAATATTCAATCCCCTAATCCGCCTGCATCTGTTGTTTATGATAATAATTATTCGAAGCAGCCAAATGTAGCTGAGGGCAGGGTAACTCAGAATATACCAACCGGTATGGTAACGGATGCGAACCAATCTATGTCCGGAACCAATGGTCAGTATGTTGCTGCTCCCAATCCCACGGCAGAGAAAAAAAGCGGCTTTGCGGGATTTATGAAAAATAAACGTAACATAGCACTTGTTTCCGTTGCCTGTGTTCTTGTTCTCGTGATAACTGTTGGATTATTTGTACTTGGCAGCAGGAATCATGATACGGTATACACAGATAATGGCCTAGGGGATAGTACTGCAGGCAGCTCCGGCAGTGGATCCGATACGACATTAGCCGTCAATGGATTGACAGATCCGAAGGAGATCGCAGCCAATCTGCCTACAGTCCAGCCGACTTCAAAGCCTACGTCTGAGCCAACACTGAAACCAACACTAAAACCAACACTGAAACCAACACCGCAACCAACAACGCAGCTAACACTGCAACCAACACCGACTCCAAAGCCTACGCCAAAGCCTACACCAAAACCTGAGCCTACGAAAAAGCCAGCAGTACAGCCTACGAAGGCCCCGAAGCCAACGAAGAATGTAGACGCGAATATTTGTACTTATTGCGACGGCAAAGGCAAAGTTGAGTGTACCTGGTGTGATGGTACGGGAATTGCTAAGATAGCACATCAGAGTGAAGATGGAAGTGAATATATTTACGAAGGTAATCCCTGCCCGAAGACGATAACCTGCCCTTGGTGCAGTGGTACAGGAAAGAAATCAAATTAAACAAATACAAATAAAACAAATACAAATAAAACAAATACAAATAAAAGGAGGAATGCTTATGCCGGCAGTTGAATGTGGAAGAGGGCACTTATATGACAACAATATATATACAACCTGTCCTTACTGTAACAATAGTACGCAAGCGATAAATTTTGGGGGCGTTGCGGTTGACAGGGATAATAAGACCAGACCCATTTCCGATGTTTATAACCAGCCCAATAATTTTGTGAATCCTATGGCTGATCCCTACCAGAGTGAAGTATCTGTTCTGAATGAGGGCAAGACCTTACCGCCGAAGGATTATGCCAAACCTAAGAAAGTGGAAGATGATAATAAAACGGTAGGATTAATGAAAGAAAAGCTTGGAATTGATCCGGTTGTTGGCTGGCTGGTCTGCATCGAGGGTAAGGAAGTCGGTAAGGACTATAAGATCAGAGGCCAGATTAATACCATTGGCAGAAGCGAGAAGATGGATATCTGCATCAAAAACGATAATACCATTTCCAACGAAAATCATGCCAGATTAAGCTACAGTGAACGGAATAATAAATTTAATCTTATTCCGGCTGAAAGTAAGAACGTGATTTATCTGAATGACAATGAGATATTTACGCCTACGGTATTAAATGCTTACGATGTCATTGATTTCGGTGAAACCAAGCTTATGTTTATTCCTTTCTGCAGTGAGAAATTTGATTGGAAATCAACAAAGCAGGTGATGTAGACAATGTTTCTATTTAAGCGGAATTCAAAGACGAAGAAGGTTACTGATTCAGGCAGAACAAGAAGAATTAAGAACATAGAGGGTGAATTATCCTATCAGGTTGGTAATCTTCAAAAGATAGGTGCACGAAGTTCTCAGGAGGATTCCTTTGCCTTAATCAATGCCTTGGATGTAAATGATATAAGGCAAAATGGGCTTTTTGCTATCGTTGCTGACGGTATGGGTGGTATGAAGGATGGAAAGCTAGTCAGTGAAACTGCCGTTGCCGGTTTTGTTCAGGCTTTTCGAAGTCTGAACAGAGATATGGATATTTCCAGACAATTGGTTGACAGTGTCAGCCAGGTTAACAGCCTGCTGAATGACAAATTTGATGGCGAGGGGGGTACCACAGTAGTATTAGCCATGATTTATAAAGGTATGGCATACTGGGTCAGTGTTGGTGACAGCTCCATTTACCTGAAAAGAAATGGGGGACTCTTTAAGCTTAACCGGGACCATACATACCGCAATAAATTATATCTGGAAGAACTATATAAGGTTGAAATTAATAAGAACGAAGTCGAAAGTAATAAGGACGGAGTACGACTTAGTGAATTTTTAGGTAACAGCAGGGTTGATGAGATTGATAATAATATAAAACCGCTGAAATTAAAGAAAAATGACGTTATTATGTTATGTTCCGATGGTATCAGCGGCTTTATGGATGAAGATACGATCTCGGATGTTTTATCCTTGCCACCGGAAATTGCCTGTGAACAATTAGGTAAGTTAATTGATGGAAGGTCACATAAAAATCAGGATAACTTAACGGCTGTAGTTATTTCATGTATGAACTAAAGATATTATAATAGGGTGTTATTTCTTAACGGAAAGGGGTATTTATGAAAAAGCATTTCAAATTATTTATTGCTGTCTTGTCTTTGATAATTATTTTAGCGGCAGGAAGTAAGACTGCTTATGCAGGAGAATTCAAGCAATCAACCTTAGACGGTGTTGTATATGTAATAACGGTACTGCCGGATGAGAATTATGATGAAAATAGTATTGTTAATTACTATACCGGAACCGGATTTTTTGTGGGTACGGAAGATGAAAATCCCCAGTACATCATTACGAACTGCCATGTAATTCAGGACTTTTTACTGAGCGGAGGCAGCACTGGCTCAGGAGTGCTGCAGATCGCATATGATAAGGATACCTATGAGGAAGCATATGTAGTAACCTATGATGCGGAGAAAGATGTTGCAATCTTGAAGCTTGCAAAGCCTACGGATAAAAGAAGTGCCCTGGTTCTAAAAACAGTTGATGAATCCTATGTAGGCAGCTCCGTATTCGCCGTCGGTTATCCGTACACTGCAGATGAGACGGTGCAGGCAGTCAATTATTTCGGCAAGAACGATGCTACTGTTACAGGAGGACGTATCAGCCGTTTGGTTACTGAGTCAGGCAGCGGCAGGCAGCTGCTGCAGATGGACGTAAGCATTAATAACGGTAATTCGGGCGGACCTTTGGTGGATGAAAACGGTTATGTAGTTGGTATCAACACCTTAGGCTCAGCACTTGATAATAATCTTAATTACGCAGTAAGTATTGAAGAAGCAATTCCTCTGTTAAAGAATAATAATATTCCTTACGAGGTAGCAAAAGAATCTAACTTAAATCTGTTCCTTATCATAGGAGCAGCAGGAATTTTACTGGTTATTATTGTTGTCGTAATCATCATTTTAAATATGAATAAGAAGAAGATGGTACCTCAGCCGGTGAATATCCCCGTTGCGCCGATGGATCAGCAGGTTCAGTATAAGAGACTAAATCCGGTACTCCATTCCATGTCCAGCCAGCATATGGGATTAGCAGCTGCGGTATCTTCACAACCGATTTCAATAGGACGTGACGCTGCGGTATGCCGTGTTGTATACAGAGAAGGAACGCCTGGTGTAAGCTCAAAGCATTGCCAGATTTACTATGATGAGAATAATAAAACCTTTGTATTGACCGACTTAAAATCAACCTACGGAACCTATCTGTCAAATGGTCAGAAGCTGACTCCCAATGTACCTTATCCGTTAAGACCAAAGGACTCCTTCTATTTGGGTGAAAAGGATAACACAATCTATGTTGATATAGAATAATATTCCATGTAGCATGGAATAGAATCAGTCAGACGGGAGCGGGAATGAACCTTAAGATTTATACATATACCAATAAAGGCGGTAAAGAAAATAACGAAGATTATCTGGACTACTGCTATGATGATACAAATGCAGTTTTTATCTTAGCAGATGGATTGGGAGGTCATGGCAACGGTGAAATTGCATCAAAATTGGTCGTCCGGACATTACTTTCACAGCTTAAGGATGTACCGCAGGTGGACCTTGAATATCTGCAGAACACTTTCCTAAAAACGAATTTGGAACTGATCGATAATCAGGAAAAGCAGAGACTGACGAATATGAAAACAACAGCGGTTGTTCTGAGTATCTGTGAAGATAAGGCAATCTGGGGGCATTTGGGTGACACAAGGCTTTATTATC
>DATMUM010000071.1:0-6045 GCA_035564175.1 Mobilitalea sp. | reverse complement strand
TTACGATTTTACCGGGAATGCAGATGCATCCTTCCTTCCCAGAGGTCCCAGATGATGATGAGATAATCAGCAGCTTTCTGGCTGATTTAATGAATTACTTCCATATTCTTTGGGAGCAGCACGTTTATTGGACGAGAATGGCAATTATGGGACTGGTACACGATCTCCCGGAGAAAGATCTTATTACTCAAAGATTGCTGCGTAGTCCAAGCGACTTTGCTAAAATCTTAGTACATTTTTATGGTGAGGATGCAGCGCGCACGTTTGAAAGTTTATTTACAGATCACCTAATGATTGCCTCACAACTCGTTCAGGATGCGATGTCAGGCGATATGGACGCTTTCACATCAACGAATCAAAGATGGTACGAGAATGCGGATAAAATTGCAGCCTTTTTAGCTAGTATCAATCCATACTGGAACGCGGAAGATTGGGAAGCAATGCTGCATGAACATTTGGACCTTATTAAACAGTATGCATCCGATATGATTAATCAGAAATACCAGGAAAGTATCAATCTAGCGGATGAAGTTGAACAACAGGCTCTTGAAATGGCTGATATGATGGCAGAGGGAATTGCTTTACAGTTCCCAAGTTAAAATATTGTTTTACCAAGGATATCCGGCTACCGGTGCCTTCCCTCAAAAGGCACGAAAACAATGTAGGGAGTTGGTGTAAGTATTTGCACCAGCTCCTTTTTTATATTATAGGAAACTTCTCCTGACGGAAAAATTTGAACAAAAAAAGCCCGCTGAAAGCGGGCATGAAAACAGGACAGTGATCAGAAAAGGTCGATGTAAAAGCCTTCTTCGAATTCACCATCATCAAGGTCATTATCCTCTGTTAGAAAGTAATGCATATCAAGCAGGTCAGAATCGCTCATGTTTTTGACGAGCTTCGCAGTCATACCTTCTGGAGGATTTTGAATATATTTTTGTCTGAGTTCCTCTATTTGTTGTTTTTCCATAGTAAGCCTCCCATCAATCTGATTGATATCAGTATCTACCAGATGAGGAGTAAAATCAAGCAACAGTTTTGCCACTGGAACGGCAGTGGTGCTGAGCTTTCACCTTTGCGCTTTCATAAAGTTCAGATAGAGATACTCGTTTGTGGTTATAGTAGAGTTCAAGAAGCTCCATTGTGTGCTTACATTTTGGGCAACATAGTGGATCATAACCAAAGGAAAGAAGTATGTTATTTCTCCAAGTCTTGAAGTCAAGAAGAATCTTATGTTTGGATTTAGAAATAGCTTTTGAAAGTTTTTGGTCGAATTCACGGTGTCTTGCATAGAGTCCATAGTAACGAGTCATCTTGAAATGTTTTTCTGGAATATGTTGAATAAGGAGCTTGATAAAATCTAAAACAGGAACGGTCTTTTCAACATAGGAATTATCTTCATGTTTGTTGTAGTGAAAAGTAACATTTTCACAATCATAAGAATCGATGCGAGAGGTAGCAATAACTGGACGACCAAGGTAACGGCTAATATATTTTACAACGGTATCAGGATCGCAAAGATTAGGTTTTGCATACACATAGAAACCATTTTTGTCTTTCTTGTAAATGGCAGCTTTGGTTTTCTTAAAAGAAGGGCCAATCTTTTTCTCCATTTCATTAAGGAGAGCAGTTTGGAAAGCCTTTCTGAGATAAGTGTAGTTAAAATGTTTAACAACGCGCCAAAAGCCATCGTCAGAGAAACCACCTTCGGTGAGAAGACAGTGGATATGAGGATTCCATTCCAAGGGACGACCGAACGTGTGAAGAACACAGACAAAGCCAGGAACAAAGTTTTTAGATTTATTCATCTTGTGAAACATGGTAAGGATAACACTGCGAACAGCCTGAAAAAGGCAGTTCAGAAGGTTTCGGTCTTTAAGAAAGAAGGGACGCAAATCCTCATCAATTGTGAAAACACAGTGACGGTGTGTGCAGCGAACAAGCTTAAATGACATTTTAATAGACCGGTCTGAACAGTATTTGACCCCGCAGGTAGGACAGAATTTTGAATGGCAGCGAAAAGGAACGAATTTAAGCTCACCACAATGCGTGCAGCCATACATCGCACCGCCAAAAGAAGGGTCACCACAATTAAGCATCTTCTCGACATTTTCGATAACCGTCCTGCGAGGATGCAAGATGTATAACATTTCTTCATAATGGTCATTAAAAATCTTTTGTAGTATATTCATAAGACTATTATGAAACAAAGTGACACAAAAAGAAACCCCTAATTCCCCTCATGAATGAGGGGCTAGGGGAGTTGAAGTGTCGAAGACACTTTTTTATAAATAAATATACGTCTGCAAAGTATACGTAAAGTTTGCAGGTTTTGAAGAAGGTATGGTATTAACATATGATGAATGAGATGAAAGAAGCACTGGAATACATAATCGACAATAAACAGATAAAAGCGGTATTTCAGCCCATCATATCCTTAAAGGATGGGAGCGTACTAGGACACGAAGCACTCAGCAGAATAACTTGCGACAGCGTAATTAATAACCCGGAGACGTTATTTTCTGCTGCAGGTGAGTATAACCGACTTTGGGACCTCGAGCTATTGTGCAGAACGGCCGCACTCGAAGCAGCTTATAAATTTATGATACCTCCCTATAGCAAAATGCTGTTTTTGAATGTCAATCCCAATATAATGCACGATGAAAATTTTAAAAAGGGCTTTACAAAAGAGTTCTTAATGCAGTTTAAAATAAAACCTTTGAATGTCATATTTGAAATTACGGAACGAAACGTTATTTTGGATATGAATGGTTTCCTATCAACAATTAATCATTATAAAAGCCAAGATTACAAAATTGCAATTGATGATGCCGGTGCAGGATATTCCGGACTGAATCTCATCAGCGAAATTAATCCGGATTACATAAAGCTCGACATGAAGTTGATATTAATAATCAATCACAGGAATTTGGCGATGTGTTTGAGCTGACAGAAATTTTGGCGAAGAGAAAAAGGGAAGAAAAACAAAGGAAAATTTCTGCGCTCATTAATAGTGATAAGCTTGCTTTATAATAAAAGGCATAACTAATTTATATAATAATTTACATATAAAAAAGAAGTGAGAGCAAAAAATCTCACTTCTTTTTGTAAACGGGATGATTTGGTTTAGTAAATCATCCCGTTTACGAGTAAAGAAATTATAATTTATCTTAGGATTTTTACAAACCACCGATATGATTTACTGTAATGATTGCCTGTCTTTTTCGAATTCATGTAAAAACTACAGCTGACGAATATGGTTAACAGGAGAAGAAGTATAATAAATTTAATAAGCATTTAATTCACCTCTAAAAGAAAAAATCATTATCTGATATGAAAAGTTTAACACTATAGATGCCAGACAACAAGCCGGATTAGGTTATGATTTTGTAAAATATAGGTAAAATATTCAGGCAAAAGTTGATATAGTAATAAATATATCAAGCAAATTGTGCAATAGATTGATACCATTGTTATAAAACGTATATTTCTTTTTCATGATGTATCATTGTGGTACTATTTTCGATGCTGGGAAGGTATTCCTTTTAGAGTATAGTACAGTAATTTAGTATTATATTACATTGTGGCTAATTATGTAAAATAGTACACTGATTCTATCAATTCGATGGAGGTATTATGCTCAAATGAGAAGAAACTTTCACATTAGGCTGTTGTTAGCTTTTCTGTTCCTGATTTCTCTGGCTGGCTGCCAGGCTCAACAGACGACAGTAATGAGTAACCAATCAATAACAAACGAACCGATTGTAAGCGATGATAAGAAAGCAAATGAAAAAGAGGATAATACAGCTATGAATAAAGGAGAAGATATGAATACGAATGGTAATCAACCTAAAGCAGAATACAAGCCGACAATAGCTAACCCGGAAAAATTATTTGAGAATATTGAACTGGTGGATCCTTATAAGAAGATTGGATATCATAATCCTTTGGTGTCTCAGCGGTTCGGTGCTGATCCGTTTGCAATGGTTTATAATGACAGAGTTTATGTATATATGACGAATGATGCTGTGGAATACGATGGTGCAGGCAAAGTAAAGGATAATACCTATGGTAAGATCAAATCCTTGAACGTTGTTTCTTCCGATGATCTTGTGAATTGGACAGATCATAGCTCGATTCAAGTAGGGGGATATCAGGGTGCATCTAAATGGGCGAATAATTCATGGGCACCTGCAGCTATACATAAAAAGATTAATGGAAAAGAACAATTCTTTATATATTATGCGGATTCAGCCAGAGGAATCGGCGTATTACAAGGTGACAGTCCGGTTGGACCTTTCGCAGATCCGATAGGGAAGCCTTTGGTATCAAAGCAGACGGAAAACTGCTCTGATATCGTATGGCTTTTCGATCCTGCGGTATTTACCGATGATAATGGAAAGTCGTATCTCTACTTTGGTGGAGGTGTGCCGGAAGGACAGGATGAAATGCCAAATACCGGTCGGGTAGTGGAACTCGGTGAAGATATGATAAGTATCGTCGGAACCCCGAAGGTGATTGAAGCACCATACTTTTTCGAGGATTCCGGAGTGAATAAGATTGGCAATACATACTATTATTCCTACTGTTCAAATTGGGCCAGCAGGGATAATGCAGTTGGTCCGTATAAACCGGATACAGCAGCAATCATCTACATGACGAGTGACAACCCTATTGGACCATGGCAGTATCAAAAATCCATACTTCTAAATCCGGGTAAATTCTTTGGTACCTATGGAAACAATCATCATTCCATGGTTAATTTCAAAGGAAAATGGTATATGTTCTACCACTCACAGTTATTGCAAGACAATATGGGGATGAAAGGCGGTTACCGCAGCACTCATGTTGATGAAGTCCAGATAAATGATGACGGCAGTATTCAAAGTGTTATCGCCACCAAGTTTGGAGTAAAGCAGTTATCTAACTTCGACCCGTACAAGGTAAACGAAGCGGAAACCATGGCCTGGATGGGTGGAATAACAACGAAGAGAATTGATGAAAGCAGCAGTAATTACGGTGCAATTAATCTTGCAGTTACCGATATAACAACCGGAGACTGGATTGGCTTATCCAATGTCGATTTTGGTGATACGACACCAACTACCTTTACCGCTAAAGTATCTAGTGAATATGCCGGAAATGTTATAAAGATTGCAGCTGATAAACAGGACGGTGAAAGCATTGGCTATCTTGAGGTCCCCAAAACGGACAGTAGTGATAAATATGTGGAGGTCACAGTGAATGTAAGCCAGATCACAGGAGCACATAATCTGTTCTTTATTTTTAACGGTCAGGGATTTAACTTTGACTCATGGAGTTTTAAGAAGTGATTAAGTAGAAAACCGCAGTATAAGAAAAGCTACTACCACTAATTTAAGATATTGTTTCTTACCTCATTCAAAAATCGGGAAAAGGTGTTTATAATGCCTCTTCCCGATTTTTGTATAATAGAACCGATTGAAGTCGGAAGACTAATTTATGGATTGAATGTGTATGCTTAATGTTGTATCATGATTTATAATAGATACAATTGCATCACATTATAATTCACTTTGCAAATATTGTGCCTGCAAAGCCTGAAATCTGTGATTTCAGGCGAAAAGTTTGCAGATATCGAGGAAAGGCATGGTAATTATCATGCGTATAAATGACATAGGTCTAAATAAAAGATATGGTAAAGGTTTTAGTATCAACCGCTCTTTATGGACGCGGGACTATCTCTTAATCCATTTTCGGACTCCTGCTACGGTTATATTAGATGGAAAAGAAGTACAAGCAAGAACCGGATCGATCATTATCTTTCATGTTGGTACTCCGCAGTATTATCGTGCCAGCCAGGATACATATACAGATGACTATATTCATTTTTTTGTGGATGATGATTATTCCTATATTACCAACCTTGGAATTCCGTTTAATACCGTGATAGAATTACCAAATACCAGAATATTTTCTCGTTTGTTTATGGACCTGCAGAATGAGTTTTTATCCGGTCATAAAAATAAAGAGAGTTCCATAGATTGCCTCTTGAAGCTATTATTTAAT
>DATMUM010000070.1:0-44217 GCA_035564175.1 Mobilitalea sp. | reverse complement strand
TATCATTCATCTGTCTTTACTCCTTCCCTCTTTGGCCTTATCTCCTGCCTTGCACATCATTTCAAGCATTCCTACCGTTACGGGATTCCCCATATCGATATTTCCGAGCGTGGTTACGGTTCTTTCTTTATCGTCTACATTAATTTTTACCTGGCTCATTCCGCTCCACTTCCTTTCATCAATATCTGAATCTCTCCCAACTTTGCAACCGCTTTCTTGGCTTCTAGTTCCCAATAATCACGGTCGGCTCTGGCTTTTAAAAGTAGATCACGGTATTTATGTGCTAAATTACTTCCGCTTTGAGCGTTGCTCTCCCATGCATCGGTGAGGGCTTCTTGATAATCAAGTCTGGACTTTAGTGCCTTTATTTCTTCCGGTGTTAATCCGGTATTTTCATAATGTGCCAATATGTCTAATGCAATTTGGTGTGTGTCTCCGTCAAATGCTTCGTATAGGCTTTTTTCTTCGTTCCAGTGTGTTAATCTCTCCATGGCTTTATCTCCTTTCTTGATAAATCAAATTAAACAATCTGTTATAAATTTCGTTGGTATGATTAGACTATGTTTGACGGCTAATTCTTTCTTCATTTCAGGTATTGTAAAGGCGCCAGAATTAATCAATAGCTTTATTCCCGACTTTATAACCTCGTCATTTTCATATCCGTATCTACTATCCGTGATGTTTATGTATCCAGAAAGGAATGCGGCTAACCGGTTACGGAATTCTTCATCCATATATATCCTCCAATCTTACATTGCTAAATCAAATTAATTTAACTGGATATACCATAATTTCACTGCATCCTTTGAGATCTTTTGTTCTCCCATTGCAAGAAAGTCTTTCTCAAGAGGATACAATATAACACTCAACCCCTCCTGCATTATTTCCGTATTCAGTTTTAATACATAATGTTTTCTGTTCTGCGGTTATAAATAATCCAATAGGACAATCAGCTAATGATTTTACTTTTCTAGATTTTTTAATTATCATATCTTCCTTTCCGATGTAGGAGTCGGCTCAACATGTCACTCCTACATCTGTGTGATATTACCAACCAAATATGCAGTATCCTTCTTTTAATCCAAACTGAGGACAATCCTTTAATACATATTTGATTTTTCTTGTAACGCCGTCGCCCGTGAAATATTCTCCTGTCCATTCTTCCAGTACAGCCGTATCTCCGACTTGATAGTCTCTATCATTAAATCTTAATTCAAAATTCTTTTGGGTATGTGGATTTAGTTGTGGTTTTTCCATTCATCAAAACACTCCTTTCATTACTTTGCATGCGGAATTAGTTGTGGTATAATCTTCCTCATAGAAAGGAGTGATTAACCATTAATTACGATATTGGTATACCCGAAATCGTTTGTACTGCTCGTTATGAGGATACCAATGAACAAAGTATTCTGTACGATGCAGAGATTGCCAAACGACCATCTTTATGTACCAATCCCAAGTGCGGACACTCGATAAAACCGCATGTTCATAGTTCTAATACTAATCTTATAAAGGACATCAAATCCGAAGGAAAACTGGTATTGATTAATCTTAAAATCAATCGTTACCGATGTCCTGACTGTAAGTATGTCTTCCCTGATGAATTTACTTTCTACGAGAAGACAGAGCACATAACCAAAAGGCTTAAGAAAGAGTTCGTAAGACGTTGTATCAATGGTGAAACAAACAGATACATAGCCAGTGATTATAGTGTTGATGGCAAAACAGTAGCTAAAGCTTTTAACGATTATGCCGACCTTCATAGGGATAACTCTGTTCTTACTTATACCCCTGCTGTGTTAGGAATTGATGAAGCTCATATCGATGACCATTACCGCCTTGTATTAACCGATATTATTAATCGTAAGCTGATTGACATTAAGAAGAACAATCACAAAAATACGGTTAAGGCTTATTTGCGAACACTGGACAAGAGTGTTTGCTTATGTGTTACAATGGATTTTGCTATCGGTTATGCTAAATGTGTTGAAGCTGTTCTACCAGATGCAGTAATAGTCATTGATAAGTTTCATGTCGTCCAGTTAATTGGCCGCAGTGTTGATGCTGTCCGTAAGACTTTACAAAATTACTATCGCTGTCAAGGTGTCGATATTAGAGTATTCAAACAGTCTAAAAAGCTATTTGCAACTAACTGGGAAGATTTATCACCTACTGCTATGGATAGGCTTAATGCCTGGTTTATAAGGTTTCCAGAGCTATATGAAGCCTACATGGTAAAAGAAACTTTCCGTGACATCTATGCCAACGCTAAGGACTATTTAGAAGCGTCTAAGATGTATAATGATTGGTTAAGTGCTATTCCTGATTACGATGAATTTAGAACCTTGAGGGACACGTTTACCGAGCGTAAAACCCATATCATTAACTACTGGAAGTTTAAGCAGACCAACGCTTTTACCGAGTCAACCAATAATGCTATCAAGAAGATTGAAAAGGCAGGTCGTGGTTACAAATTCGATGTCCTTCGTGACCGTTGCATGCTGTCAATCAATAATCCCGCTCCCGATAAGTTTGACTTCAAAAAAGCAGTTTATATTTCCAAGGATAAAGGCAGGAGTGCATCGGCTATGCATGCTTACAGGAAGAAATCGCTATATCAAATTGCTGTAGACATCTTCAATATCAAGCCTCCTGAAGACATCCGTATGCTTGATTACATTCAGCGTGTTGGTCGAGTTGGTGATAAGTCTGATTAGCCCCTTTATTGGGGCTTTTCTTATTGATTGGCTTCAAAAAAAGCTTTTGCAAAAGAAGGCGGTGTCATTGCTCTAAATTCTGCATCAGTTCCAGGCTTGTGATAATTTAATTGAGGTATATCTTTCCATGCAGATTTATGTAAGTATGCGAAATTAGGTTTCCCTCTGTTTGGTCTTGTATAAAGAGCCAATTTAGGTACATCATCCCAATTGTTATATTTCTTTTCTGGGATATTGTATTCTCCCCAAATATCTGTTCTTTTAGTCCATCCATCCCCGAACTCCCAAGGTTGAAATGACATTTTAGGCTTTCCAAGATATTTTCTCAAGTACCCAATCGGGTTTTCCAAAGCCCAGAACATCGGATTGCATTCTTCTATAATCTTCATGCATGCATTTACTATTCTCATACCTTCATCTTCATTTCTTTCTCTTGGAGCTGCCACACAATTTAGGACGCTGAATTCAGTACAAGGTGGTGCTGCCAATATTCCGTGTATTGTATCCAGCCTTATTGGATTGTCAAATTGATTTGTCTTTTGATTCCTAAAAACCAATGATTTAAAAGGCCATCCCAAATCTGATAAATCAGCTATTATATAATCTGTTACATCGTAGTCTGGCAATGTAATAATCTTTACCTTATATCCTGCGTCTTTATATGGTTTACTCCAGCTCCCTGTTCCGCCACATAAATCCAAAATTATCTTTTCTTTGTTTTCCATTGCATGATAGGAGTAAACACGTGTTTCGTTGGTCGACCAAACCTCTTTACTCCTTTCTTTGATTACCATTTTTGTTTTTATGAATAATTTTATTTTTTTGTGTTAATACTTAAAACAAATAACTTATGGAGGTTAAATTGCCAATGGATGATACTTTTTCATTTGAAGACTTCTCGCTCGTTAATATTAAAACTGGAGAATATACACCAGTTGATAAAAATGGAAAACCTATTATTGAATCTGATAGTCAAAGTAACCAACCACAAAATACCACAATTTATACTAAATTCTTATAATTTAGTCATTTTAGGTCAATACCACAACCTATTCCTCGTACCCATTCTTTTTACGTTCTTTTACTTCTCTGAAATATGGTTGTAAAGTTTTTAATCTATGAACTTCTGGTTTTCTCTCCATACACTTTCCTTCCGCTATCATTCGGTATTACTGTCAATGAAGAACGTTATCGCTTCAATATCAAGGGTATACACCGCATAATGGAGAATGGTAACATTATTACTTTTAAATGCTCCTATGAGGATTCTGGAAGGTTACGGACGGTATTATTGAGGTTTAGCGTTAATGAGCATCTGTGGTCGGTTGGTTGAGTAATTCCGGATTATCAAAAATGTTTCCCATAACCTTTGAAAATTGAAATGATTCGTTAAGTTCGCATTGAGTTCCAGAGGATTTTACCTCTACATACCAGCCATTGTATACGTTGTCGCTATGCAATCCGAATTTTACAGCCCCGTAAATATCATAGAACTCTAAAATATCTCCCTCATAAATCTCTTTGCCGTTCTTATCTTTTAATCCGGTGTATTGCATCAACTCAATATCTTCTTCATCCCAATAACTTGAAAATCTTTGGAGTTTTTTATTTGGTGCTCCTTGCCCTGTTGAAAAACCAATCATATTAAATCCATTAATAAATGCTCTTTGCTTCTTATCCCATGCTCTGAATTTTATCTCTCTCATTCTGATACCTCCTTGTATGGCTCTGGTAGTATTTCTGGCCTCCATGCAAAAACTATCCATTTATCAGAAAGTGATTTGCCATTAAACCATTTAAATTCCCCGTATTCCCAGAATACCTTAGATGAAAATACTTGATTGCCTTCTTTGTGTTTCATGGTCACATATGCATTGAAACGTCGTGTTTTGTCCGGTAAACCCATGCTGTCAACCGGTATCCATCCGTTATTTAACTGATGTTGGATCGCCAATATTCCTATTCCGAGTGCTTCCTTGTATGGCTCGTCTTCTCCACTTGTACAATCTTCTCTGGCATCTTTTAACCATTTTATTGCAGCTTGCTTATTCATCCTTGACCTCCATCCATTTATCACAGCCTTTATCGTATTCGTTGACTGGTTCTTCTTTGTCGTGGCAGACAAAATATTCATCATCAGCAGCTACCATTTCATACAATCCGTAGTAGCAATTTCCACATGTCTTATTCATCCTTGGCAGCTCCTTTCACAATTTCAATTGCTTTGTTTGTTTCGATGCACCAATCAAGCTGATAACTATTATGTTTTTCTTCAAATTGAATACCAGACATATCCTTTAACTGCTCCACAATCTTATCTACGGAATAGGCGGTCGGCTGTTCGCTTACCGTTTCAATCATACAGATAATTTCTTCATTGTGTTCTTCTGCTTTCATGCACTGAAAGGCATCTCCTAAATCAGGATGGTAATTTGGAGTTGCAATCATGCTTTTCAATTTTTCAATTAATGCTTTTCTGCTGATTAAATCACTCATGCTCTTCCTCCACTTCTTCATCTGATGGCATCTGGAATACTGTATTGCCAACATATCCGATGTTTTGGTAGTCTGTCCGCTCGCAAAGTTCATATGCATCGCATATCATATCCAGTACCTTAATTGCTTTGGCTTCGGTGGAATATTCAGCTATAAACAATCCATCATATTCAACCGTGAAACAATTTGGATTAATCTTTCCGTATCCGCCGTCATATACATAATCTTTTCCTTTTTTCTGGTATGTACCTATGGATATCCTTTTGGCATTTTCTAAGACTAAAATTGTTTTCTTATCCTGTGAACGTATTAACATAAAACTTTCCTCCTTAATCTCTGATTGGTGATAGGCTACTGTACCATTCATCAATATTCATTTGCCTTATACAAGGCATTCCGATAAAAAATCCTCAATACTCATTTGTCCTACAATACTATCCATAACTGGCTCGTTTAAAGCCATTTCTAGGTTGTTTCTGGCTTGGCGGTAGTAACTGTTCTTTAATTCAATTCCTATGCCTCTGCGCTTTAATTTCAAAGCCACATAAGGCACCGAACCGATTCCGGCGAACGGGTCAAATACGATGTCATTCGGGTTAGTCCATAGTTCGATGCACCTTTGAATAACCTCGAGTTGTAAAGGGCAGATATGACGCTCGTCTTTTTCATCCCTTGCTGATTTTCTCTGCAGCGTATCTGATTGTTTAATATCCATCCACACTGGGCTTGCATATTGTTGCCAAACATCAACCGGAAATGTTTCATGCGTATGTTCTACTCTCTCTGGGTTTTCGCCCGGCTTTCTCATGGTAACAATATAATCTGGTATTCCTTGGCGGTTCATGGTACTGTCTTTTCTAATCTGCTTATGCAACAACCCTAATGCCTTAGTTCTCTGCATTTCTGTGACAGGATTTTTCCATATGGTTACTTTGCTATGGTAGATAAAGCCGCAATCCTCAAATAACTGTCTGATGATTGCCGGAAAGTCTTTTAAACCAATCACTCCGTCTCGCTCTTTCATAAGAGGAAGATCCATACAGTGAAAACTCAATAACCTCCCTGGCATTGTCACCCGGTATAAATCTTTTGCTAGGAATTTGAAATGTTCATAAAATTCATCATCACCCTTGCTATTTCCCATATCCCGGTCACTATTTGAGTATGTATAAAGGCTTGCGAATGGTGGGGAAAATATTGTGTAATGAATGCTATTATCTGGTATATTTTTAATTACTTCGCAACTGTCACCATTATAAATAGCGTATTTATCTTTAATTACTTGGTCTAATACATTCATGCTATAAATTCCTCCCATTTCGGCAATGACATGATTTTATTTGGTTCATATGGTGTGCTTATTCGGCATGTCTTTTTAAGTTCCTTTTTCGTAATGTCCTTGGTTAATTCAATCATAGCTTTCTGCATCTTTATAAAATCAGCCTGTTTGTGCTCTATATTTTTCTTAACGCATCCTTCCTTTGCAGAAATTACTATCCATACATTAACCTCTTCTTTCTGTCCAAATCTCCAACACCGTCTTACCGCTTGGTAAAACTGTTCGTAGCTATCAGATAATCCGGTGAAAATCATATCGTGGCAATTCTGCCAATTCATACCGAATCCGGCAATAGAAGGTTTTGTTACAAGGTCTTTGATAGTTCCGCCTGAAAATCCTAACATGGCGCTGCTTTTATGTTCTGGCTTATCAGATCCTTTTACTTCTACTGCTCCGTTAATCAGCCTTGACAGCAATTCACTTTCATCATTCATATCGCACCAGACAAGGCACTGCTCATCTAAACCATTAGCAATCTCAGCGGCCTTTTTACATCTTAGTTCAAGACTGTCTTTCCTGGCTTGTCTACGCTCCGATAATGTAAGGCTATCCATTAGAGACTCTGTTCCATCAACGATAATTTCATGAATGTTCAACTTCGGCAGATCATATCCGGTCATTTCGTATCCTAAGTTAATAGGGTTATCAATAAACACGCTCCATGAAGCCATCCACTGCCAGAATACTGATTCTGCATGTCCCTTTAATCTCCATTTAGCTGTTTCTCCACCATCATGTACAAAGAACATAGCCAACATTTCCGGTCTTGTCATTACTCCGTTAAATTCACTATGATTACCAAGTTCCATATAATCATTCGGGGCCGGGGTCGCGGTACATTCCAATTTGAAAGGTACATTTATAAAGTTGTTAGTTATATCTGTTCGTATTTTTCCAGTGAAGGATTTTAATATGCTACTTTCATCAAGCACTACACCGTCAAATTCATTAGCTGTAAACCTATCAAGTTTTTCATAATTGGTAATATTAATTCCATTCACGGCATCAGCTTGGCTTTCACATATCTTAGTTTCTATACCGAATTTCATGCCTTCCCTTTGTGTTTGACTTGCCACTGCTAAAGGAGCTAGTAATAATATTTTCCCTCCGGTATGTCCATGGACTTGATTAGCCCATTCTAGCTGCATTGGTGTTTTTCCAAGTCCACAATCCGCAAATATAGCACTTCTACCTTTTGCCAATGACCAACGAACAATATCTTTTTGGAATTCATAAAGCTTTGGATTTAGTTTGGATTTATCGATTTCAAATCCGCTGCTTTCAAGAATAAATTTCTTATTATTTAAAAATTTTATATAATCCATTCGTTCACGTCTGAACGAGTGCGCACTCTTTACCCGGGATATTCTTATCCTTTCTATTTTTTGATTGAGGGTTAATCCCTCCTATCTTAACTGTGATGGGGTATCATCTGCTGGAATATACCCTCGAGAACTGTTGTGACAATTGAATTACCGGCCTGTTTATAAAGCTGAGTATTTGAATTTACCTTTTCTGCTTTATGGAAGTCTTCATCCGCAAATCCCATGAGCCTCCAACATTCTAACGGTGTGAGTTTTCTGATACGATACGGTGTTTCTATTCGACATACTCCGGTTTCTGTTGCTGTCAATGTAGGGCAAGTGTCTCCATTATCCTGGACCCGTCCTCTGCGTGTTTTACTCTCTGGATAAGATAAATCTGCTACACCGCCTAATTTACATTCGATATAACCATCTTTGGTGGCCTGTTTTATTCTTACCGTTGGTTCAAGTACATAATTATCCTTTTGAACACTTGTAAGTGTATTGCAGATACCTTCTGAATTAGGTTCTAATCTCTGTTCAACATAATTACCTGGCGTTCTGTCGGATGGTTTCTGAGGGTTTCTTCCTCTGGATGCCACGATAAACGGCTGCAAGTTTCCTCCGCATCCCATTACTTCTGTTAGTGTTGGCGAAATGCCGTTAATATCGTTTACTCTTCTCCTATTAGGATTTTCTCTTACTGCATTATCTGTTAAATTACCTATCTGCTTAACTTCGTTCAGTTTCTATCACTCCAATCTTAGGAGGGTCTTTATAATCCGTAGCTCTTATGCTCTGACATATACCGTTAGTCCCCAGTACTCTTACACGGTCTTGACATTCTTTCTCTGGATTCAATGAGCCTATCACGTTAATGCTGCCCCCCCCTATTTTCTGTTAGCTGTCCACTATCTATAAGCTGCTTAATCAAATTTTGAGCCTTTTCAGAATTTATATAGTACTTCTCGTCAACTTCATCTTCCAGATAATCAGCCATGGTCTTTGTAAGCGGTATTGGTTGCGGAAATTTATAATTCCATTGACCTAACAGAGATACCATAAAACATCGTTCCCGATTTTGTGCTACTCCGTAATCCTTAGCGTTGAGTATCTGGACATAATTGGTATATCCCTTACTCTCGAGAAACTTTTGCCACTCGTTAAAATCCTTGATATTCTTCGCGCCTATTACCTCAGGCACATTCTCCATGAGTAGGATTTGAGGAAGTTCGTCCATCTCGTCTAAAGTTCTTTCTACTTCCCACAACATGCATGACCGTGTACCACTGCCTTTTTTCATTCCTCTCATCTTTCCGGCTACTGAAAGGTCTTGGCATGGGAATGAGTATGTCTTTATGTATATATACTTATCAGTGTCAACTATCTCATAATCATGGCCTTTAATATTAACGATGTTTACCAGGTTATGGGTGGCTTTGATGTTGTTATAAACAGTTCTTAGCCATTTTTCGTTTTTGCGTCCGATTTGTTGTAGTGTCATAGGCTTTTTACCATCATTTGAAATACCGAGTTGGAACAGGATATTAACTAAATCTTTTTGACTAATACCTTCGCTGTAATTTGTATTGTCATCCGGCATATGAATAGCTTTGTATGATGCAAATGCATTCACTTCCCACTCAACAAGCTTATAGTGTTCGAAGTCTGCCCCAATGTCTCTTAAGGCCATTGCTTGGGATCCAACCCCACCAAAGTCCTCAATTAATCGTATTGGCTTATCGATGACAAATGAAGGATACATCATATCAAAGATTGTCATGTTATCCATTATCCCGCCTGCCTTTCTCTCAAATGACACCATAATGGTGAAGTTTGCGACGATCTGCTGATTACTCTCTTTGACCGTAAGCAAATTCTTATATGGCGCCCACAATCATCCGCAACGGTCAAACAGTCAGAACAATTGCAGCATTTCTGTACATTGATGTTATGACCGCCATTCTTTGACTTCAACCCTCGACGCTTAATGAATGTATAAAGTGAATCTGGACTAATTGCATCATCGAAATACGGTTCAAGTTCATCTGCAATACGTGAAAGTGTTGCGCCACTTTTAACAATATCTGTTATGGTTTCTATGTATGGGTCAAATTGACTTTTTCTCTTGCGTTTAGTTGGTTGATATAAAGGTCTCATTTGACCGCACCGGCTTTCTTTTTCAACGGTTCAAACAATTCCAACATTTCATTCCAACGATCTTCAAGGTCATCATTTTTTGATTCGACTTGAACCTTTGGCAACTTATATGCCTTTTCAACCTTTTTGGCATCCTCTTGACGGCAGATTATGTATTTTTTATTTAACTTGTATCCCATGGTGATATACTGGCTTACCGTATGGCTGTCAATGCTGAATTTATCCATGACTTCGGTTCGCTCTACACCGTCCATGATGAAACTTTGACTCTCTATATCGTAAACACTTAATTTACTGCTCTTTGGCATCATTACACTTCCTTTCCATATATGAATGATCTATAAGTTCAACAGTTGATACTATGCGGTCAAGGCAATACTTGAATGGATGCTTGCGTTCTAGTTCTCGGCTTTCTTCGAGTAACTTGTCCCAATCAGGTTCTTTGACAGCAATCCATTTCTTTAAAAACGCGTATTCCTCATTGAAGAAGGACTGAACCTCTTGAAATGTTGGGTTTCTTTCTTCCATTTGACAGCCTCCTATCTTTCAAGTTGTCTAAAATCAAGATTGCCATTTTCACCAACTGTTTGCATTGACAATCTGATGATTTTTCTTCCGCATTTCGGACAAACGCTTGGGTCAAAGTTATAACGAGGGATAAACTTCATGCCGGTACATCCAATTTCCATTCCGTTATCATAACTACCAAGCAAATTTTTAATTACTTGACCGCAATCGCAAACCGGATAACATTTTAATGTAACTTCGTGATTATCCATTTTATTCACCTCACATTTCCTGTTCTCCGTCTGCGTTTCTCCTGTTGCGCTATGGCATATTCATCTATCACATTCCGTTCCATCCGCTGACGGTAAATGTTTTGATTATTGGTTTCACGTTCTTTTCTATATGATAAATACCGCTCATAATCTGCATGACATGTCATAGAACGATTAGAACAATTGAAGCATGGCACTTTCTTATTTATAGTTTTAAATCCCATTATTTAACCTCCATTAATAAAAGGTAATTTTACTTTAGATATATATAATTAATTTTGTCTATTGGATGCGATCTCAGCTATCATATCTGTCATTTTATTAACATCCATATCAATTGTTTTACAAGCTTGTTCTATCAAGTAATATATTCCTGCCACAAAATCCTCCGGCTTATCAACCTTTACATCTATGTTAATATCTCCGTTGGTAACTTCAAATACGATTCTTATATCTCTCATGTTTACCTCACTTTCTCAACTCCGCAAACAGTTATGTGTGCGGTAACAATGTGTTACTTAGTCAATGGCTCATTTGGTTGCGTATCAAGTATTAATCTGCAAGTATCTCCCTAATTGTATTCCATGAACCTAGTTCCTTTTTCTTTTGCTTCTGACATCATCTTTTGAGCCACACATGATATTGCATCTTCAGTAACATCTTTTTTATCACCAGAAGTTGTATGGCTTTTCTCGTTTATAGTTGCCCAATAAATGCGATTTCCTAGCATACTATTTACTAACCTTTTCATTAAGTTATCCTCCAACTATTTCTTTAATTCCGAGAACAGTTCATCCCATTGCCATTCCATCATGGGTAACTCTCCGCAAATATAATCATGTATATCCGTATCAGTAACCCCACTGTCAAGCAATCGCCTATAGCCATATATCAACGTGCCTAGGTGGTTCAATTTGGCTTGGATTTCCTTTGACCGCATTAATTCCCTCTGACGCTCCAATTCGGCTTGTTGGGCTTTCTGGCGAACCTCTTCTGGTATCTCGGAGTTATCGGAGATTGGAACACCGAACTGCTCTGACAGCAACAATGCAGCTTCTTTTGTGGAAACTCCTTCGTATAATTCAACGAACCTTGTAACATCCCCGCCTGTTCCACAACCTCGGCAGTAAAATCCTCGATATCCTTCGTAGATTTGGATGGATGGTGTCCGCTCTGAACCACTTTTATGAAACGGACACCGAATGAAATCTTTTCCACTTTTATGGATAATTTGTAGACCGTAATGCTCAGCTACCTGGCTCATTGTGATACTATTGCGGATTATGTAGAAATCATCTTTAGTCATTTGGTATCAGTCCAATCAATTTTTCCACCACATCTATGACAGTAATCTTCATTACTTGTAACGAATACTTTGTTGCAATGAGGACAATATGGGATGCTGTCTTTTGTAGGTTTCTTTGGTATCTGCTTTTCAAGTGCTTTAATTATAATATTCTCTTCACCTTCAACTGCTTTAAGATGCATGCTTCCTTCCTTTTCGTACTCAACATCTTTGATTATCGCCATAATCTTTTCAGTGTTGTTCATCCACTACCTCCCACTTAATCATCCTTTGGACATCCATCAAGCCCAATCATAAAATGTCTAACAGTATCGTACTTTGTTGTAATATCGTAAACTGCATGATTATTTATACAATCGCTTAGTTGCTCGCAAGAATCACACTCTGTCCATTCTTCAATATATGGCTCTTCCAAGATATCATCTTGAGTAATTTCATCTGAAATTTCCCATTCAATCATCCCAACAATATACTTCTTGATGTGTTCACAAAATCGGATATGACTTTTAACCAATGCAATCCTTGTTTTATTATCAACCTCGATGCCGTCAAACATGGTGTTATAATCCTTTATCTGCTTTTCGCTTTGTTCGATTTCAACATCAAGGAAATGAATTATTTCATCAGTTTTACTCATTTATAACCTCCCATTTGATAAGCGATACAATATACTCACCGCAAGTTTCATTCGGCTGCTTATTACATTGCGGTTTGAAATCACATAACACTGAACATCCATCACGTTTGATTGACTGCTTAAGCAAAGTTTGTTCGGATTTGGTACATTTAATTTCGATCAACTGCATCACCGCCTAGAATTTCGATTATGCGCTTTCCACAATCATCTTTGGTGCAGAACTGGAACTCACATCCATAACGTTCAGTTAACGTATTCATTGCCTTAATTAACTGTTCGTTAGGTGCTGGCGGTTTAGGTATCTTTGCATTGTTAATCTTCGCGATCGTCAGCAAATCATCAAGTGAATACTTACCAAACTTCTTAACTAACCCAATCTTTGACAGCACAGCCTTAACTCTGAACCGATACTTTTCAAGTTGCGGATTTTTCCACTGCATAACATCATCAATGCACCGGATATCCTCGCCATGCTCGACAAGAAATATCAATTTAATTCCGCACTCTTTAGCAAGCTTAATCTCATTTGACAGCCGTGTATGGTCTTGAATGATGTTAGAATATAATTCTCCGAGGTCTTTTTTTGTATCTATACTGACAGTTCCGCCGCTTGCAAGCATATAATCTCCGACTAGTAGCTGTTGGCGAATTATCTTCGCCCCCAGCTCTATCATTTGTCGGTTCTTTTCTTCGTGCTTGCCTATTTGTTGAGCCGTATCCTCAATTATTATCATAGGCAATCACCTTTTAGCGGAAAGGCATTTCGTCATCTGAAATATCACCTGTTGGCATAAAATTATTTGCCTGTGATAAACTCGGTTGCTGTGCCGGAGCTGGCTTATAAGCTGGAACCTCAAAGTCACCGTTCTTAATGCTGTCAACGCTTCGCACATCTTTCACATATAACCGGTTCTTACTTGAACCATCATTTCCTATGTAACCCTCTTCACCGATTACTAAGCCAACTAATTTCCCAATAAGCTTCTTTTCATCGTTGTCGAATTTATATCCGGCATTGGATTTTTCAACCGCCGTAGTAAAACCTTTGAAAAATGATAATGCAGTTTCTTTATATGATTTAATAAACTTACCAGCCCAAAACCCCTTTGCATCGTTCAGATTTTTGAAGTAATCCTTCATATCTCCGACAGCAATGTCGTACTCGATCTTTAAATATTCTTTCTCAGGAACATCTTCAACTAATGTTATACGGCAGATATATCCGCCTGCTACTAACCTTGTATATTCCTTTGGTTCTTCTACACCATTAAAATCAATTTTTTTCATATTATTTTACCTCCGCTTTATTTTCTGTTGTTTTGATTTTATCGAGTTCGTAATACTCACGAATTGCCTTGTCCACGATTGAAAGATCATTGTCGATCGTTTCTGTTTCAAACATTCCGATAGGTGATTTGCTGACAGCTCCACCGGCAGCCTGTGTAACAAATAAGTGCTTTCCACCCTCTTCGATGCAACGGAGAACGATTGTAAACATACCTTCGATGCAAACTTTTTCGTCAAGTAGTTTGCCGATTGTCTTAGGTTTAATATCTCCGAAATCGTTCGTATCCTCGTGCATCATTATGTACACAACCTTTTCGGCAGGAAGTTTATTACTTATAAACTGCAATAGGTTCCAGAAGTGATCTCCGATTTCATTGTAAAGAGTAAATACTCCGTTACCCTTTCCGGCTCCAGAATGACCGGTCATAAACTGGTTAGTGATAAGATACCCTGCATCATCTATGACGATTGATTTTTCTTTGGTAGCAAACAACCACTTCATGATTGTTCCATAATCATCCGACGATGCTGACGGGATTTTTCCTTTGAATGGTAAAGGCTTGTCCAATACCTTAATAAGATTAAATCCTGTTTTACAGTTACGCAGGCTTGTGGATTTTCCACTTCCGGATTTCCCTATGATTAAAACTGGTGTTGCCATTATTCATCAACCTCACTTTCTTTAAAACTCAACCCATGAGTTTTCATTACGTTTAAAATCTCGGTTAAACTTGATCTCCCAAGATTTCTCACTCGCATCATATCTTCCGCTGTCTTTTCGCTTAATTCTTCTATGGTAGTTATTCCGGATCTCATAAGGCAGTTGTAAGCCCTTACTGACAAGTTAAGCTCTCGTATATGCATTATTCATTACCTCCATCTTTTTTAATGTTTCATGTTTGCTGTCAATACTGCTGCAGTCAAATACAGTGCTTGTTCTTCTGTAAATCCAGCTAATGTGTATGCTGTGAACATACATTTTGATATTTTCGCACATTCAGTAAACAAATTTTCGTTCTGCGCTTCGGTCTGTTCGGATTTGATAGCAGCCCGTAACTCAGAAATGATACGTTTATCCATGTACCTCCTCCTTCTTGATCTGCCCGACAATGTTCTTAACATTAGTCGGATCAGCTATCATATCAATAGTTGTAAATCCTGCGACTACTTCTTGAATTAGTGGAGTAGCTTGTACAATTTCGCCTAACTGGACGTCAAGGTCGGTTTTAAATATGTGAGTACTGTCAGAGGTGTATTCCCCATCTTTGACGAAACGAACTTTTATGTATCTATTCATTGACAGCCCTCCTAATCCATTCCGTCATACATACTGCTTGACAGTTCGATTTGCTCTGACGGCACCTCATGTAAAGCTTGAATAATCTTCATCTTTGTTTCTCTGCAAGGGAAATATCCGTATTTCGCATATCTGAACATTCTCTCAAAAGTTGACATTGGAAATGGTATCTTATCATCAATTACAAGTCGCTTAGTGTGAAGGTGTTTAAAGAACTGGTCGTGACAAATGATTTTGTATTCGATATGTGTATCAATCTCTTCATCATCGAATGGATGCGGTTCGTCTGTGACTTCTTCTTTGTAATAAGCAAACTTCACAATAGTGAAATCAAAACTGTTTAATATTTCTTCTGCGGTTCCGAAAATCTTCCGGCATAATTCGATTGTTATTCCAGTTCTAACATGCTTGTACGCTTTTACATTGTCGTTTTCGTAATAGAACCGATAAATACCACCTTCGTTATCCTCTCCGCATAATTCATCGTAATATTGAACTGCGTGTTCCCAATCAATCAGAGACTTAAAAAATATATCTAAATCCTTAACCTTTTCACCGTTGATTATATTTTTGAAACAACCACCAACAATAAAACCTTTGTGGCCTATCATAAATTCATCAAGCCAGTTCAGTATCCAGTAGTTGTCTCTATCCTTCTTGACTAGCATCTTCATCCTCCTTATCAATCTCAACAACCCGGCTCGCCCACATGTCACTCATATGTAACAAAAGGTAGAGCGGTGTTTCGTGACCTTGCAATTTATATTTCAACGATCCGTACATGCCATTGTGATACAGTATTGCAAAGTTCTCTTCCTCGGTAAGTTCAATAAACCGTGATGCTATCTGGATTGACCGTACTTCATGAGGAACACTTAACAACTCTGGATTACCCATAAAAGGCTTGCTGTCAGATTGCTTTAATTTCTGTTCGGGTTCTTTGACAGTTGGTCTGCCATCCTTAACCATATTAGGTATATATCCTGGCTTTCCGAATTGACTGCACTTGCCGATGTCATGAAGAAGCGAAACAATGATGATGCTGTCAAACGGAATGGCAATGTCTTGCCTTACTGTATTGGCAAAGTCACACATCACTGAATAAACATTATGGCTGTGTTCAGCCAACCCTTCCTCTTTTGCTAGATGATGTCCTCCGCTACATGGCGAGGTGAAAAATCCGTTCTGCTCCATCCATTCAATTAATTTATCAATACCGGCTCTGCCGGTTAACTTTAATAATCTAATAATTTCCTCTTTCATCGTTATTCCCTCCGTAATAACATTCTCGATGTTGACCATAATCCTCCGGGACAGTAACAAACGGCAATTCATATTCCCTGTTTTCCTCTGCTTCAAATCGCTTATGCAACCGTTTCAGACGATCATCTTGATTAACTATGTACTGACTGATGCTTTCGTTATCCCATATCACTTAGTATCACCGTATCTTCTTAATAGTTCTGCGGATATTTTTGAGATTAAATAACCAGAAAGTGGAGTCTTAACCGGCTCCGGCTTAGCTTTTTCGATGATGATGTATTCAGCGTTCTTATCCCAAAAGTAAATGTTATTATCATCAGCCCAAACACCTACCCTATCTACCTCATTAACCGTGTAGGTATTTCCCATTACATCGGGAGAATGATATTCGTACTTCTTAACCACCTTAATCTTATCCCCAACCTTAGCCTTAACGAACGGCTTTGGCTCTTCGGGCTTGCTGTATGACTGGTAATTTTCCAGAACCACATATTCACTGTTACAAATACAGCGAGGTTCTTTTTCACCGGCAATATTAACTTTTACACCGCAATTTCCACTTGGAAGCAAAACCACCTTAAAAACATCACCATTGTTATATTTAATTCCGACTGGATTAGCTTTAACTATCTTGATGTATTCACCAATCTTGCCTTGACGCTTAACCTCTTTCTGCTCCGCCTTACTGTCAGTGGGTTTACTTACTGCCTTGGCTTCTTCCATTTCCAATGGCTTGTCCTCTGGCTGATAGTTTTCGAGGACGACATAATTTTTTATGAGTAATAATCTAGCACTTCCGAATACGTCTCCATTAACATAGACTCCATCGCTATACAATGATGTGACTTTACCAATTGTACCAACTTTTACACTATGTCCACTTTTGTCTATAACCTTAATCCACTCCCCAACCTTTGCCGGACGATGAACTTCTTTGATGGTAGGTTTATCAACAGGAACATAACCTTCAAGGACAACGTATTCGTCATGATATAACCATTCGCATGAACCTTCACCATATCTAGCCCCTAAATCATCAACTCTGGTGATTTTTAAAATATCGCCGTTTTCATATTTGATTTTTGATGTTGGGGTGTACTGTGAGTTTACGATCTTCACATACTCACCGGCTTTAGCTTTACGAGATACCTCTTTGACAGCGGGTTTCGTTGGGATGTAGTCGATTATGGTGTAGTGATTAGTAAGGTCGGCCAATCCTCCAATATCACAATAGCCCAATGTTCCGAAAGAAAACGTATAAATGGTTTTTTCTTTGTAGCTTTTCCAATGAGTTTCTGACGATGCTTTACCGCTGCACCACTTAATCCCCTGTACATCACATTCCTTCAAAAATTCCCTAGCCTTTTCCTCAGCATTACAATGAACTGCGAATTTACCGGATTTAAAGGCTGACCAATCAAACTGCGTTGCTTTGATGGTATTTTCAATGACCTTACCCTCAATCATATCTGTTGACCATGTCCATGTATCAGCGTCAATGTTAAACTTACATGGATAATTTTTATAAACGCTTGTGATGGTTACTATTTTTCCAGCTTGACAATGCATTTCTTCCATCACTCCTGCGCCCTTTGTATCCACAACGCTTGCTAAATCCTCACGAACCTTAACCTTATCCCCAGCCTCATATTTATCTTGCTTGACGATGCGATATGAAGATATACTCTTGACAGCCTCTTTCACTTTCCTGCTGTCAACCGGAACACCTAATAATCTATTTATAGCCAACTTTGCTCCGACCTCAAAATCATATGTATCTGCCGGATTGCATTTCGCTGATGCAGAACGAATTACTTTCTTACCGGATTTCAAGGATGCGATTGTTTCGAGGTCTTTGTGGTAGATTACGATGGTTTGATTTTCCTTAACTTCTTCCAATATGCCCTTATATGTTTCTGGATTGCATTTCATTAATTCCGAAAAACTATCATATGTTCTACTTTCCCAACCATTGTCATATGTACAATTTCCATTTACATACTCGTAAATTTTTCCTTTAACTATATCTCTACCCCAATTTTTTAATCCTCTAACCTTAAAATTTCCTTTACTCATTGACTTTTCTCCCTTCTGGATTTACAATCTACTTAGAATATTTTTTCCTAACGAGCCTAATCGTGCGCCAACACAAGGGCTTGTTTTCTTTTATTAACGTCTTGTTCATTTATGACACCGCTTTTTCTTTTACTCATACAATGCGGACATTCATAACCTCTCGGTGGTATCTTCTGTAATCTGCTGATATTCCACCTTTGACGGCATGTCCCGCAAGTTATGTACCTCGGATTAGTTAATCTCAATTCACACCCTCCATTCTCCATCAACATAAAATTTATTAACTAAAATTACATTGATGATTAATATAGGAACAATAATTGATAACTTGATTATTGCTGTATGGATTGTTGTGGTATCACATTCAACTGCTCCGGCTACTCCGAACATTGCAAGAATTGATAGACAGAAGAAAGTGAACGCTGTCAAGACTAAGGCTTTTCGGGTGAACATCCACTTAACCATTAATAGGACTTTTCGCTTCATGATTTCGCGCCACCTTTCAATGCCTGTCCAATTTTCCTCCGAAGTAAACTCTTTTTCTTGACTTGCTTACCACCATCTACTGCTATGTATCCTTTTGGTGATCTAAGCTCTTTCCATAAATACCGGAAATACTTGATCGTTTTATACTTTGATTTCTCTGCATAGTGACGGATAATTGATCGTTTGAGTCTTCTCATGCAATTACCTCTCTTTCTATCTGCTCTACCAAATCAGCCTCCATCCACATTCCACCGTCATCATCCGTATCACCATCAAACTTAACCATGTAAGGCATATGAGCATCGCGATTGTCGACTACGGTAATAGTTCCAAATTCTCCGTATTCACGAATAACTCTTTCATCCGTGGTTTTTACTCTTGTTCCAATTTTCAACATTTAAAATCCCTCCTTAATTTTATTAAATTTTCCTACGACCTTACGGCTGTAACTGCTACTATAAACTCCTTTTGACCATAACCTTCTCGCGCCACCTTCTCCCATGTTGTAACTCATTAGTACCCGGTTAACACTTTCGTACTTCCTTGACAGCAATCCCAACATATAACAGCCGCACTGGATATTTTGGCGAACATCATAAAAATCAGTAATTCCTAATTCATCCTTTAGCCACTCATGATTACAACTATTAATTTGCATTAATCCAGAATCTTGAGAACCATTCGTATTATGATTGACAGCCTTTGTATTACCTCCAGATTCAGCATCGATTACCGCTTTTACTAAGTCACTGTCAACGCTGTATATGGCGCTGTAATACGCGATATGTAACTCAATAGGGTTTTCTGCAACCACTGTCAATGCTGTGCTTATTCCGGCAACTGGTGTCTCACATGAGGCTTGTACACTCTTTGACGGCAGTAACAAAATCGCTGTCAAAATGAGTATCATTGGTAGAAACTTTTTCAATTTACACCTCCCTATTAAATTAATTCTTCTAGGCTAACACCCAGATATGTAGCAATTTTCTGTAGCTTGTCCAACTTAGGATTAGTCCTTCCGGCTTTCCAGTCGTAGAATGTTCCCGTGGAAATTTTTGTGTCTTTGGCTACCCTGTAGATGGTTAAACCTTTTTTATCTATTAATTGCTGAAATTTTTGGTACAAATTGATACCTCCTTTCCAATATGTAAATATTTTCTACAAAAAATCATATAAAACCCCTTGCGCGTATATCGGTTTTCTGATATAATTCCAATTGTCGATGTTGGAAATACCATATAACCAAATATTGTTGCTCCGCCCATTTACTATAATCGTTTTCCGATATATTTATACTATCACCAGTTTCCGATATAGTCAATAGGCTTATTAACTGTTTTTTGTTATATTGATTAATTTGTGAAAGGTGTACAAAAATCATGTATGAGAAATTTGAAGAGTTGTTAAATCTTAATAACATAACCGCTTATAAAGTGTCAAAAGATACCGGAATACCTTATTCAGCATTATCGGAATGGAAAGCAGGGAGAAGCACTCCAAAACAAGATAAGTTAATAAAGCTTGCTGAATATTTTGGAGTATCAATAGACTATTTACTTGGATTTGAAAGAAATGTTGATTTTGCTATCCAATTTTCAACAGATGAAGAAAATAGAATATATCTTGAAATGATGTCTAATCTTGAAAAGATGAATATTGAAGGAATGAAACAGGCTAATAGATATTTAGCATATTTAGTTGGAATCAATGAAAATCTTAAAAAAGACGAATAAGTTACAAATCAAAAAATAGCGCGGAATAATCCGCGCCTTATTTATTTTATTATGTTTTACTTATAAAACTCTATTTAAGTAAATAGTGAATATATTTTGCCGAAGTTCTATAGAATATAGTTTTTCTCAACTCCATAATAGAACCAAAAATATTTCTATATTGTTCGATATTGTTGCATTCATAAGCTTTATTCAAATCCTCTTGCATTTCTGCATATTCTTCATTGTTTTGTAATTCTTTTTCACATTTCGATAAAATGAAATTTCCTATTTTTGTTTCGGTACATGCATCAAGCATTTTTAACGCATCGTCTTTGCTAGAATCATTAGTATAAATAATTTTCATTCTTAATCCCCCTTACGCTAAACAATAGTTCCCAGTGGCTAGTTACATTATATCAGAACATTTGTTCGTTTTCAAGTATATAATTTAAGTCGATTATTCCATGTGTAATATTTCTATTATTCATGGAATATTTTGTCTGTTATTGTTGTGTAAGCAATAAATTTCATGTTACTATCTGACAAGGGGTGATTGAGCATGAAATACGATTCGCTTACTATTGGAGCCAGAGCCTTAAGCGCAAGAAATAACAAAAACATAACTCAAACTGAGTTAAGTGAACATCTTGGAATAAGCCAAGCTACAATATCAAAATTTGAAAACGGTACATCCGATATCCCCTCGTCAAAATTATTTGAATTGTGCAATTATCTAGGTATTTCTTTGTTTTGGTTAGTCGGTGATAATAGCTTACCACAACTTACGGACACAGAGCGTCTAGAATTAGAAAATTATATAAAATTTATTATAAGCAAGCGAAATAAATAAGGCCCTATGTATCCTACTAATACATGGGGCCATTCCTATATCTTAATCATATCCGTACCCCCTTAAACACAAACCAAATAAAACACTTTATTAGTGCCATTAATTTATCATATTATATGGGGAATAATACTTTAATTCTATAATAGCAGACTTCCCCAGAATTTAAACATGTAAATTATGGTAAATATGTTTACTATTTACAAATTACATTATACACCCTTAGACACTATAATAATATTAAATCTGATTTAAATTTGTATATAATTTTGATTACAAATTTATTTACATATTATGTTTAAAACTGTATAATAATAGACAAATATCAGCGTATCAAGGAAGGGATTTTATGAAAAAGATTATTTCATTTTTATTAATTTTAACGGTATGCCTGACGACAACCCCTGCTGTCAATACAGATGCGAAGCAAAACTACAAAAAATTATCAGCCGGAGAATATGTAGTCGGAGAAGATATTTCTTCCGGAAAATATGATCTTAGAGGCGTTGATGGATGGGGATTAGTTTATATTTATAAAAGCGAAGATGACTATGATAATAGCAATGCATTAAAACTTATTTGCCTGTGTTCAAAGGATTACATAGACAAATTCAAGAGCGTATATACTACAACATATCATAACTTAAAACTAAAAAAAGGATATTATATATCAGTCCAATATACTTTAACTGTTAAGTTTACTTCCCAATAAAACAATTTCACCCGGTGGTTAGCCGGGTGATTTTTTTAGTGGTTTTGGAAGTTGAGTCACGAACTTTGCTCTTCCATCCTCATAATTAATTAAATTTAAACTATACCATTGCGGTAAAGCCTCCATATCATCCAATGTATACGGTGCAAGTTCATCTTTGAATTCGTTGAAATTTGCTTTACCTGATCCTTTCATTAACATGTATGATGCTCCGGCCGATCGCAATGTCTGGTCGATTAATTCAATTTGACCTAGGTATTGACAGCTGAAAACAAATCTATCACCGAATTTTCTTGTCTGAGGCAATATTTCCTGTTCTTTTAACATTTTCATGGCGGTTCTCGCCTGGAATATTTCGTCTACAATTATATGGAATCGTTTAGGCTGTGGCTGACGGCTGCCTCTTATCAGTGTAGCTGCCCATACCTTTGTAAACAGGTATGTAACTATAACATTCTTTGAATATGGTGTTGCAAAATACTCCTGCGGCATCTTAACCAGAATTATCTTACCTTCATCCATAGCCTTAACCAAATTAATATTATCCGTACATGGTTTATTAAACATCATTTTCAATCGTAAATCTTTACGAAGTAAATTTATTCGATGGTTTATACCGTCTATTTTAGCCATTCTAGTGCCGTATATTACTCCGTCTTTGTCTCGGTCGTCTAACTCATTTAATGCGCTTATTTCGTCACTGAGATAGTCAGTTAAATCCATAGGAACGCTGTCAAGGCATAGTTTCCGATATGTCAAATCATTAAGGCATTTCACAACATCCTTAAGGCTTGCATTATTATTCAAAAATACGATATTCGAAGCCGCGCTCAGATATCTGTCCATGCTACTACTAAGCGGATCACCGTCTGCATTTAAAGCATCAACAAGCATTTGTATATATAAAGCCTTGCGATTAGCCACGTCAAGTATATCCAAGGGCTTATTGCTTTTTGGTATCAATTCATTATACCCAATACCCTGGGCACTCTGTATATCGGACATATCTAATTCAATTAATTTATTATTTGGAACGATCTGTTTTATACTCTCAGACAATTCACAATTTTTGATATAATCAATCAATATGCAGCCTTCATCCCGTATCATAATAGATTTAACATAATTACTTATATAAGTTGTTTTACCACTGCCCTGTTCGCCAATCAATACCAATGGAAAGTTGCCTTGATCGTATGTATCGCGCTGATACGCCATGATTGAATTTCCATGATATGTACACAAACCAAGTGGTATATAACCGTGCCGCAATTTTTCCGGAACCTGAGATTCCAATACATTTGTATATTCTATTACCTTATGTTCTTCTAATAATTCTCTACCTGGTAATGATAATAAATTCTGTCCCTCGTCAGTTTGTAATTTCAGCGTATCCGCTCCTTTTATAGTTGTATCTAATATGCTATATTCCTTGTTTTTAAATCTTCTATATGTAATTGAATTATCATTGCTGTCAAGGCATTGGAAGCTCTGACATGCACTTATAGCATTGTTGTGTTCGCGTTCTTTATCTTTGCTCTCTGAAAAACACAAAATTTGAGTATTAACAATAGTTGCATCCCTCTTTTTCAAAGTATCTTTTGACAGCATAAGTTCTTTCATTGGCTTGATATTTTGTTTCGGGCCTAAGTTTACAACGTCTAAGGCTAAATCTATGCACTTTGCGATTAATAGAAAAAACTTCCGAGCAATATACAGAGCATCCAGTTTATTTTTATTGATAGGCACATCTTCTTTCAATTTATTTATCGTCCGATCGTAATTTACGCGCCAACTTTTTTGATTAGTAGGTATGAAGTTATAAAGCACACCGACCTTATCGCCATCCTCCATTATGTGAATCGTATTAAGCAAACTATTAAGCAATACATTATTCCTTTTGTCACATTCCAGGCTCATGGCATCTTCTTTTTTATAAGTCATGAAATACTTGGTACATTCACAGTCGAATATAGGAATGTTGTCAACTTGTGTGATCGTTATTTTATTCGACCATGTATCAATGATTTTATCTTTGAACAAATTATAATGCGTTTCAGGTACTATGAAATAAAATTGTACGCTCTTTTTTTCCATGTAGATATAATAACTAACCTTGGCCGTACATTCAAAAAACTGTTTATTGTTTATCTTTCTTATGCGTTTATCTATCACCCGATACAGTCCGGCTATCAGTGTCAGAATTTTATCACTGTTATAATTCCTTATGCTATTTGATGGTATAAGCTTTAGATATATGTAATTTGGTTTCTTAAATTCAATGTAATCTGATATTTTCATACTAAATTCTTTCATTTAATAGCACCCCTTATTGTGCAATATACAGTGAAAATAATCCCCCACTTTATCCCTGCAGATATGTATTTTTTATCACTACTACAGAAATAAATAATGACACATGATACAATAATTATTCTGCTTCCCCAGTTAATCACCGGGGATGCCATCAAAAACATTCTTTCTACTAAATATATTAATCCATCAACTATCCATCCAAGATCATGGCTATTCCCGGAAGTCGCACTATTAACCCATGGATACTTGGGTGGTTCTGTAGGTATTGCTGAAATTAAACTGCTTAAAATCATAAGCTACCTCCCTAAAATATTAGGTCTAATACGAATTTTAAAATAAACTGAATAAAATTCAATAATCCGGTAAAAATAATCGCAAGAACTATTGAAATAACATCCTTACCTTTGATATCGAACTTGTTTATATATATCCGGGTGAAAACCGTAACAATGATAAGCATAATAATAAAGCTTTGCATAGAGCATCCTCCTATTTAAATGATGATTGAACAGCATTTTGAACCATATTCAAAAGATAAACTACTGAATATAAGCATCCATATCCGACTAATCCGTTTCCAATAGCTTTTAATGCCCCTTGGAAATCGCTTTCGTTTCCTCTTTTGATAGCCTCGGATACCATACGGAAAGCAAATATCCATTTAGCTATATCACAGAATTGGTAAAAGAATTGCTCCAAAACAGTGTTGAGCTGATCCATATACATACTTCCTTTCGAATAGAGGTGAATTTAATGGGATTTGCTGAATTAACAGTTATATTAATCGGTGTTCGTGTCTTTGGATTTTTATTAGGATATTAAAAGAATTTTATCTCGGACAAGGCGTACATGCATTTTTTGAAGTTTTCGTGCATACGCTATTGTGTAACGCAGTGTAGCAGCTCGCTGCGAAGCGGAGTTACTCAATGCTACTTGGAATAAGTACACCCTAAAATATGGGTGTATTTTTTATTGGAAATGATTGTAGATTATGCTATAATAAAAATAGCTGATTATCTGATCGGCTGATTGTAACCCTGTGCGTTCCTCTCCAAAGTTCCGCATGGGGTTATTTATTACAAATCAAATATATTGGTATTCATAGGCTTTTGTACTTCCTGCACGGAAGTTTCTCCGTGTGTTCTTTTGTATTCTGCTTTAATTAGGTCCTTAATCCATGCAGGAGGAGAACTATGTTCCCATGCATAATCACATAACCATTTTTCATCTTTCTTCCAAGTAACCTTAAATCCCTTTAGCCCGTCAGCCAAATATAACACCCCTTTGAGCATACTTAAAATATCCCATATTATAATATCCTATCGCATTGGCAAATTGAGGGTTACTAATCTTATGTACTGATTCAAACCTCTTACAAAACGCATTATATAGTAATTCCGCGCCGCCTCCTGTCAAATAGATAGGTACGGTTTTATAGGGATATTTTAGTTTAATTTCCTCAGATAGTTCATCAATATAATCCTGAAGCATTGGTTTTAAAAATGATAGATCTTATGGCTTCTCACTGATGTCTAATCCGTTCAATAAAATCTTCTCAGCATAATTGACTCCAAGTTTCAATCCAAACTTATTATTTACTGCTTCAATAATTGAAGAATACAACGTCCTTATTCCTTTGTACCATGTATCATATTGTGTTAGCTGTGCTCCATCTTTCGTAAATTCTGATAGACTTGGGTCCACTGTCAATCCTCCGATGTCAATGACTATGTATTCCCCATATAGGTCTTTTAACGTATAAAGTGATGAAATGCCCTGCCTTGCAATTATTGCATCGTGTATTTTAAAATTATATGGTTTATTATCGTATTCTACCTTGCATTTGTTATAAGACATAATGCTGTCAAATAGCCTCTGCCTCTGTTCATCATATTGGCCTATTGGAAGGCCCACGACTGAATAAATATCTTTTGCTCCATTTAGGATAAAAGCATAAATCAAGCTCACCATATTAATTTCAGTATTAGTCTTATCAACTTCGCTCGTCATCGTTCCAATTCCAGGATAATAATTCTTACCGTCAATTGACAGCTTCTTTCCACCAGTAATGCTTTTATCTGTTCTTGATATGGCGCTTTTAAATTTGTTACCTCTGTGATCTTTAGTTGAATCATACCCAACGTCTATGCCTAATAGCATCCTTACCTTTCCAAATTTATATCAATTGATATAAACTTTATCTTTGCTCTTGATATATACTATGATAAATTTATCCAAATAGTACCTGATTTAAAAATATTTATATAAATTTTATCTAGTATTATTTTTTCACATAATAAAAGCACCGCCGAAGCGGTGCGTAATTAGTCGTGCATACTATCATCTTGATTCACGTGTAACTTATTAACAGATTCTAAAATTCCTTCGTATTCAATTAAAATATTTGAAAAATGATTTAAAAATTCAGTTTTTTCATTTTTATTATAGAAATTATCCAATATAGTTTTTATAACACTCTTATACCTGGAGTCACATAGCTTTAATAATTTATTTAGTTCGCTCTCTTCATAATTTGAAAATTTATTCTCAATTAAGTCTGATTTTACAATTCCAAAATAATCAGCAAGCAATTGTATTTTATCCATCCTCGGCATTTTCTGAGCAGTACACCAACTATTAAATGTGGACAGCCCTATGCCAAGTGTTTTTGCTACTTCTTTCTGTGTCTTATCGTGAATACCCAAATAGAGATTAAGATTACCGCTAAATATCTTTTTGTTTACATTTTCATTCATTATATATATCTCCCATAAACAATCATATACAAAATATACACCATAAGCAAATATAGTGCAAATAAAAAATAATATAGCGTATAGCGTACATTGATTGACAAATGCACTTTATGTAAATTACAATTTATATACAGTACCAAATAAATAAGTGAGGTGTTAATATGACAAAGATATCACTGGCGGCAGCCAGAGTAAATAAAAAACTAACACAAAAGCAGTTAGCTAAAAAAATTGGTGTTTGTAACTTGACGGTTATAAAGTGGGAAAATGGTAAATCGTGCCCTAGCGGAAAACAGCTACAAGAGCTGAGCCGGTTATTTGATATACCTATGGATATGATTGATTTAGACTAATCGATACACTTTAAGTGTATTTTATATATAAATAAGGTGGTGAAATTATGATAATAGAAAATCCGGTTTACGGTAAAATTAAAATACCTGATAGCAAAGAAGAAATTCAGAAAGAAATTGAGAAAACTGAATTGATGCTTTGTGACGATGTATATTCAATTACATTCGGACAGGCTTACATAGATGTATTAAATGAAGGATTGGACACGTTTAGACAGAGGGAGGAAACACAGTGCTAACTTTACAAGAGTTATTGACCTATTTTAAGGTATCAAAAAAACTGAATGAAACCTCTTATCAATGTAATTGCCCTGTCCATGGAGACGGAAAAGCAAGTTTGACTATATCAGAAAATAAAGGGAAGTTACTCCTCTTCTGCCATGCCGGATGTAAAACCGAGGACATTTTAAATGCTGTAGGTCTTACATTTAATGACATAGGAGATTATGCGCCACCACAATGGAAAGAACGGTTAGAATATTCCAAGGGACGTAAAATTGAAGCTATATATAATTACTGTGATGCTAATGGAAAATATCTATACTCAAAAATTAGACTTGAAGGTAAAGAAATACTGCATGCTGTAATTGACCAAAAGAATGATACATATTCATTGGGGCGTGGAAGTAAGCACACGGTATTATATAACTTGCCAAAGCTAATTAAGGCTATTGCTGATGGATACCCGGTGTATATCGTTGAGGGTGAAAAAGATGCTGATACATTAAATAGACTAGGATATACCGCAACCACTCCAGGAGGATGCAGTGATTGGAAGAAAGAATTTGCTTCGTATTTTACAGGGGCCAAGGTCATTATTCTACCGGACAATGATGTTCCGGGACTGGAATTAAAAGACCGTATCTTGCATGATTTAAAACATTATGCTCACTCTGTATTTTGGACTTTAACATCACGAACCGAAAAGGGAGATGTTACTGATTATATCGTCAATGAAAATCATCCCAAAGAAGACCTTAAATCGTTGATATTATCAGCTGAGAAAACACTTGCTCCATGGATTTTCATAGAAGGTAAAGACGATAAAGCCAAAGAAAAAATAAACGGAGACATTCTAGCTGATAGCATAAGTAAATCTCTGCATTATGTTATAGTAAGGCGCCCGGAGGAGGACAAAGACGATTTTTATATTTATGAAAACGGAGTTTACAACAAATGTAACAGAAATACCGTCAGATCATTCATAAGAAATTATATACCAGTGGGACTGGCAAGTGATAACCTGATAAATAATGTATATAATCTTCTAACGTGCAAACGAGGTCATATTTGCGGATATCAAGACCTTGATGCGGATGAATGGTATATTAATGTCAAAAACGGATTATATAATGTCAGAACAAAACAACTTGAACCACATACACCTGACAAACTCATAACAATACAGTTAAATTGCGAATATCATCCAGAAGATCATACTATGCCAAATTTCACACATTATATCAATGACTTATGTGGAGAAATAGATAGCGGAGTTGATGAACAGAAAAAAGCTGTAATTCAAGAATATATGGGTTTAACATTATCAAATATAAGGGTAAGCCGTATTAAAAAATGTTTGGTACTTTATTCGCTACTCGGAAATTCTGGTAAAACCCAAATATTAAATTTAATCGGAGAATTGCTTGGGACCAGTAATACAATTAATGTACCACTACAGCAAATGAACGAAGCTTCAAAATTTTCTCTTGGCAGCATAGTCGGAAAACGGTTAATCAGTGTTGGAGATCAGACAGGTAGTGATGTTGAAGATAGTGCAGTATTCAAACAACTTACCGGAGGAGATCCCGTAAAGGTTGAGCCAAAGAATAAGCAACCGTTCTCGTATATCTTTAATGGGGCTATAGCAATATCATGTAACAACCTTCCTAACTTCCAGGATGATAAAGGTGGACATGTATTTGAAAGACTATGTATCGTTCCTTGTACCAATACTATACCACAGGAAAAACGTGACGGAGAATTATTGGACAAAATGTTATTGGAACGTAACGCAATATTCAATTGGTTTATTGAAGGATTGCATCGACTTATAGAAAATAAATATCAGCTTACAAAATCTACTGAATGTGATAATGCTATTAACGATTACAGAGATAAGTTAGACACCATCTATCGATTTATCCATGAAAATTACAGCATTACTGATAATAAAATGGACATGATACTGAAAACTGATTTTGAGGATGCATATACCCAATGGTGTAAAGACAATGATTTTACTGCCATTAATCGAAGAGGTATCAAAGAAAGGATGGAAAAGAATGGTGTACCGTTGAACAAGGATTCAAAAGGATATTGGAACTACAGAAATATTGTTAAGGGGAGTGAAGGTTTTATGAGCACTGAAAATTTAGACCAAGAAGAATTACCTTTTAAATAACCTTATATATAGTTTAGTGACTATACGGAAAGTTTTACGGAAAGAAAACGGAAGAAAAACGGAAACAGAAACCCAGTAAAATCAAGGCTTACGGAAGAAACGGAAATATATTTTTAATTAGATAAATATTTTAAAAATATATTATAAATATATATGATGTGAAAAAAATCTTCCGTTTTTCCAAAATTGCCAACAAACCATGTAAAATCAATGGTTGTAGCCACGGAAAGTAGGTTTTCAAAAGTTTCCGTATTTGTCCGTAAAGTAATATTTAATAATAATTGATACTATTTTTTTGGAGATTGATGATATTGGAGGTGAATTATAATGTGTGAATACTGTTCAGACGGTGAATCAATCAGCAATAGAGAATATTCAAATAAAACCGATGCTTATGTTGAATTTGATGCTTCTATTGACGGAAATGTATTAAATATAGTTTGCTGTACCAATATAGGTACAATGTCGCAAGGTACTACATATTTAGAGAAAGATATAAAAATTAATTACTGCCCGATGTGTGGACGCAAGCTAAATAATGATAAATAATACCGCTGTCAAGGAATAGTACCAACTACTCTTCTGTTTTGACAGCAACAACTAAAAAATTAAAGGAAGTGAATTATATGGCAAATTCAGATTTTAAGAACCCAATAAAATCATCACCCGAAGAATTGCGTAAATCAATGCAAAAGTTAAAGGTAATATATGATTGGCCTAAGATAAATTTAGACAGTGATACAGAAGTTGAGGAACGTATCAGTCTATATTTTAATTACAGCATGCAACAGGGATTAAGGCCAACGATTGAGGGATTGGCTCTTTCTATTGGCATATCTCGTAACTCACTATGGGAATGGGAAACAGGCAGAAGCCGCGCTACATCCAGCAATTCCAGAGGTGACATCATAAAAAAAGCGAAGGATTATATAGCATTTTTGATGTCAAATGAGGTCATGAATGGCAATATCAACCCGGTTACCTGGATATTCTACGCTAAGAATTATTTTGGAATGGTTGATAAACAGGAAATTAATGTATCAGCAAATAACCAGCTCGCCCCAACAATGGATTTGGAACAGATCGCCGAAAAGGTTAAGTCTGACGTGGTGATTGATGCAGATTGGAAAGAGGAATAGATACATCGCTTGACAGCAAACAGCCTAACGCAAGCCAGAACATGACGGATAAGCGCATAAAAATAATACAACGATTGCTGCTATCAAATATAATTAACCACACAAAAATAAGGACCCGGTCAATTCCGAGTCCTTTTAATTTATCTATATTTAATTAAGTTCTTCCAATATCTCGTTCTTATATTTATAAAAACTTACCTTAGATATCCCTATCAGCTTCCATGTATCCTCATTGGTTAATGGTCCGCCAAAAGTATTGTTGTATTTTTGGATTTGTTCCTTGGCCTTAATAGACTTTTGGGTTAGCAGCTTCGTGCCCTCAACCGCTCCTATCTGCTTGCCATTCTGTCTTGCAGTTTCAATTCCCTCTTTGGTTCGTTGGTGTAGATCGTCTACTTCCTTCTGTGATTGCTCAAATGCAAGCCTAATCTGTTTCTCTGCTAACTTACTGATGTACTTTGATACTACCGATAGAATGTCGTTTACTAATTCATCCGCATCCGTATCGTTGGTTGATATGGATAACTTAATTTGTCCATCGGCTAGGCTTCGGTAACTATCAGTATTAATGGTCTGTTCTTTTAGAAATATCAAATTGATATTCTTATTATATAATTCCATGTAGGTAGTAAATCCTTCATCTGCGTTTCTGCTCATTCTGGATACGCTATCAAATACGATGGTATCATTAGGCTTAATCTTCTTTAATAGCTTATTCCATTCTGGCCTGTTTAATATCTTAGTGCCTGTGTATATCTCCTGCCTTATATCTGCTGCTGGGTACGATTCTCTGATGTTTCTTATCTGCCGTTCAATATTCTGCTTACTTGTGCTGATTCTACAATATCCATATATCATATTATCATCCCTCCATAGTCCTAAATCTAACGACCGTTTGTTTTATGACTATAGTATAATGCTGATTTCAAACAAAGTCAATATACTTTTAGTACTTTTTTCTATAACATTAAATTTAGTACTGTTATGTGATAGCCGCAAGTAAACACCCGGGTGGGGGTCTAGACGGAGCATGGCGCCCGGCACACCCTCAGTCGTCCGAGTATCCGAAAAATATAAAAAGCCTTTATTACTACCCGCGCCTACATAAATTTAAACCTCGTCCTCAAATGTGAAGTCTCTAAATTTTTTTCAAAAAACAAAAAGGGTTTATGGTTAATCACAAAATATAGTGCGTATTCAATTTCATTATATACATATAGCCCACTTTTATTGACACTTACATTCTGACTATTCTATAATTATTGTAGAAGATAGAACAAGGCCAATTTGAGCAATAATTATCTTCTGTTTTGTCGTATAAATAATAAAATGGGAGGTGGATCATGCCAATAAAATCCGAACGTACCACCAAATTAATGTACTCGCTTGACGGCAATGAGTTTAAAAAATTTAGCCTTGACGATATTCCTAGTGAGTCACAATTAGAAATCACGACACTTGCCGATTCTCCATGTCCATCAGATATATTATATAATCCTTATGAACATACATTGACTTTTGATATTAATACTTCACATCCGCTAATAAGCAGGATATTACATATACTTTATGGCAAATCAAATAATTGGTTGAGGATGCATGGGTATCCGATGATTAGAAAGGTTGGGTGATATAGTGAATTGTATTAAATATATAATACACTACTTCTTTGGTAAACATCAATGGAAACTTGGAGCAAGATTTTACTACGATAAAAATGGAAAGCAAACTGACGATGAATATGTTTTTGTTTGCCGCAGATGCCCTAGAGAAAAACATATTAAAATTTACCGCGCCGAAGGAGCTGCCAAATGAAGCATTACATAATCTGGTTAAAGTCCGGTGAATGCATCACTGGTGATATATCCGATGAAACAGTGAACAGACTATGTCTTGACGGCAAAAGTGTTTTAAAATTTGAAGATACGGAAGGTTCTATTGTTGTAAAGCGTAATCGAATTGAAGCCATTGGAATTAATAATGCTATTGAAACCAATAAGTGTGGATTTAAGAAAGCCGGTGATTAAATGAATATAATTAATGATATTGCTATGAAATTTGCAAAACAGTATGATGAATTTTTTAGTAATTGCGTAAAGCAGTACGAATTTGACATAGATAAGCTTAAGCAATCAGTTGCAACAAATCGTTGTGTAAGCCATGGAAATAACCGTCATTATTTTATTGATGGCAAATACGCTTTTAGTATTAGACAAGACGCTGAACTTTTAAATGAAGATGATTCATATAAATACAACGTGACTTTAAAATCATTTTATGATGAAAGCATGGTTAATTATCCGATAGCGAAAGTTGGTGATTGAATGTTCAGCATGACCAATTCAGACTATATAATATCCGTCAACAACCACACCTATTCCGCTGACCTGCAGCACGTAGAAAGTTGTATCCGTATTGGTAAAGAAGCCATGAAAGGTAAGAACGCCATTATTGCTGTCAAGAAAGGCAATATTGTGATGTTATTAAGTGAAATTTATAAAAGTAAGCAAGAACTTAACAAAACTATGGCTGAGTATGTGAAACAGGGGTTTAATGTGTATATTGCTTAGAAAGTCGGTGATAAGTTGGCAAATAAATATGAAATTCTAGGTCAATATGTTGTTGTGAAACTTTCAAATTGTGATGACGAAATGCTTTGTAACGCATCGGATTGGGATAAACACAAAGGCATTACATGGAGAAAAAGTCCAAGCGGTTATGCCTATGCAGTATCATCGAGAAAGACAGGTCGCAAAACAATATATTTTCATGCAGAGATAGCCAGCGACATAGGGGTTGCGTATGTTAAGCATAAAAATTCAAACAAGCTTGACAATCGAAGAATAAATTTTAAGCCAAGCAAAATCAAATGTAAAATGATATGCGATGGCAAGCGAAGAAGTGTTTTAAATATTACAAGTAAGACAGCTAAAAACAATACTAGCGGTTGTAAAGGTGTGTTTTATGATAACAGTTCCAAAAAATGGCGATCGTTCATTCAAATAGACCACAAATACATATGGATTGGTTCATATTTGCATAAAATCAACGCAATTAAAGCAAGAAAGCAAGCAGAAAAGATATATCACGAACCTTTATTACAGAAAGCCGGTGAATAAATGATGAATATGAAAATTTATTTATTAGACATAAACACAGAAATGACACAGGCATGGAAAACATTGTTCGATGGCATAGAAAATATTGAAGTTGTAAACCAACCATTTGACGGCTTCATGAAAAGTCACCTTTATATTGATTGTGTTGTATCTCCCGCTAATTCATTTGGATTAATGGATGGCGGATTTGACTTGGCAATTACTGAATATTTTGGCAATAAACTACAAAAGAGAGTTCAGAGATATATCATCAAACACTATTATGGCGAACAGCCAGTCGGCACAAGCATAGCCGTTGCGGCCAATGAAAATGTTTTACTGATACATACACCGTCAATGAGATATCCGCAACCAATTATTGATAAGACAGTAATTTATAATTGCATGAGAAGTACTTTGATTACAGCCATGCAAAACAATGTTGGGTGGATTGTTATTCCCGCTTTTGGTGGATGCACGGGCAGAGTTTCACCAGATGTTATAGCCGATATGATGTACAGAGCCTATGTACAATTACTTAATCCACCAGACGAATTAAATTGGGATTATGTAAGAACACAAATAATATAATCATTAACCCTTGAATGCCATCGAGCATCACACACAGAAAGAAGTGAACTCATGGTATCTGAACAAACTAAAAACTTAATAGCTAAACTCAAACAATCAGACCTAACCAAATTTGATAATCTTAATCTCCTATTTGAGATTTGTTTGAATATATTATCCGAAGATCAAGAACTGGCGTTAAAAACCGCTAAATTTGTGAAACATCATGCTGCTCTGACAGCAAGTAACCCGAAGTTTTTCGAACTGTATAACCGATCTCTTCTATTCTTGGCTCCGTATTATTTGGATGAATATATTCTGTATATGGAGAAAGACCGGGCTCCAGAAAAGAGATTCTACCTACCAAGGCGAAAAGTATTAAAGACAGTTGTAGATGATTTGCAAGATTTAGAGGATAGAGAGATTGATTTTTATGGTTTATCTCTCCCTCCACGTGTTGGAAAGTCTACAATTTGTATTTTCTTTCTTTCATGGGTGATTGGTAAACGTCCCAATAGTCATAATGCAATGGGTGGACATAGTGGAATTTTGGCAAAAGGATTTTATGGAGAGTTGCTCACGCTTATCAATTCACCGGATTACCATTTTGCAGAAATATTTCCAACCTCCAAGCTAGAATCAAAGTCAGCGGATGAGTTTACTGTCAACCTGGACAAGCCTGATCGCTTCGCTTCATTTACCGCCAGAGGTATAGACGGTACATGGACAGGTGCAATAGATATATCAAAAGATGGATATTTATATGTCGACGACCTTGTTCGTGACCGTACAGAGTCATTAAGTCCAGTCAGATTAAATAATAGATATCAAGATTACCTAAATGTCATGGTTGACCGTAAAAACGATGGTTCAAGGGAATTAATGGTCGGCACAAGATGGTCAATACAGGACCCGCTTGGAAAAATTGAAGAAGAAAAGAAAAATAATCCACGATACCGCTTCAGAAAGATTCCGGCTTTAAATGAAAAGAATGAAAGTAACTTTCAGTATGATTATGGAGTCGGATTCTCAACTAAGTACTTTCTGGATGTTAAAGAACGACTTGATAACAATGAATGGATGGCGAAATATCAACAGAAGCCATTTATTAGAGAAGGATTATTGTTTCCTGAGGATGAACTTAAAACATACAATGGAGTATTACCGGAAGTTGGACTTGTTAGAAAAATTGCAGTATGTGACGTTGCTTTTGGCGGTGGAGATTCGCTTTCAATGCCATTCGCGTATGAGTACGAAGACGGAAAGGTTTATTTGCCAGATTGGATTTTTAACCGCGGAGATAAAAAGATTACCGTTCCGATAGTAGCTGGAAAAACTTTGTATCACAAACCAAGTCAAGAACATTTTGAAGCAAACAATGGCGGTGATATGTATGCCAACTTAGTCGATGAGGAATTGAAGAAAGTCGGTTTTAAAACAAATATATCAAGTAGCAAAGCACCTAATACAATTAGTAAGATGGCAAAAATAATTCAGTATGCGCCAGATATAAAAGAGAGATTTTACTTTTTGGACGAGCAACATCGCTCTGGAGAATATCAAGAAGGTTTTGAAGAATTAACAATTACGGTCCAGGTTGGAAAAAATGAACATGATGATGCTGCTGATTCAATGGCGCAACTTGCAGCGTTTCTTGACGGCGGTTTTTCTGTTAAAACAACAATTATAGATAGAAGTCAATTGGGAATATAGGAGGTGTTATATGGTAACGCGTGAAAATTTATCTGATCTTACATATCTGCAACAGGCTATCGAAGACTTACAATCAAAAATAAAATATCTAGAATCCCATCCTCCGCTTACTCAATACGGAAAGGTTTACGGCTCTGACAGCAATTTTCCTTATACTATCCGTAGTTTTAATATAGAAGGATACAATGGTTTAAACGAAGATGCATGGTTAAAACGCCGCAGAAAATTAGAAGAAAGTTTGAAAAATAAATTGTGTGAATATGAAAAAAAACGTATTGAAATTGAGGAATTTATTAATAATATTCCAGATATGACAACGCGACTTATGTTTTCATACCTGTATGTTAATGGAATGAAGCAAGAAGAAGTTGCTCAAAAGTTGCATTTTGATAGAAGCACTGTTTCTAAACGAATATCTAGTTATTTTGATTGTATAAAACGGTAGCTTTCACCCCATTCACAAAAATATCGTGGTACAATAAGTATAACAAGAAGTGTAAACAAGCACACCTCATTCATTTTATATCTTTCCTTTCGCAGAAACAGCCGTCTTATCTGATGATTTGATGGCTGTTTTATTTTATTTCAGAAATTAGGTGAATATTATGCAAAACTATTTTGATTTCAGATGCAAACAATGCAATAAACTACTCGGTCGCGTTACCGGAGATTCGGAAATAGCCTGTCCGCGTTGCGGTGGCTTAAATCAGCTTAAGTTTGCCAGTAAGGGCATTACTTATAGTCCAAAGCTGAAAAAGCCTCAGAATGGTCAAAGCACCGAGTATAAATCACAATTAGATAGAATATCAAAGAGAACTTCTTCCGGTGTTACGTTCCGGTAAGTGGTTCTTTTATTTTGTTATCAATCGGATGCTTATTTACGGCATGTCTGAAAGCAGGTGGTTCCACTGGAAGATTATTATAAGGGTCGGGCAAAAATTTATACCGACGAAAAGCAAATAAATTATAAAAATGTCATATCGGTTCTGAACGATGCCTTAATATATCATCAAAAGAATTCGGAGCAAATCAGGTTTTTACTGAATTATGAAAAAGGTATTCAGCCAATCCTTGACCGTACAAAGAATATTCGATCTGATATTAATGAGAAAGTGGCTATCAACAATGCCTCCAAGATCACTGATTTCAAGATTGCATATGAATTCGGTAATCCAATTACATACATTCAAAGGTCTAAGAAGCAAGTACCGGAATCTGATTCCGATAAAGACGACACCAGAATAACCGCACTGAATGAAATGCTATTTGAGGAAAGTAAATCCTCTAAAGATGTTGAACTGGCTCGGTACTTTAAAATTTGTGGCATCGGATACCGAATGATTAAGGCAAAGCCGAAAGTTTACGGTAAATCGGTTTTTGATATTATCACACTCAACCCAGCAACGACGTTCATCGTATATTCCAATGACATTTATCAACATCCTATGATGGCAGTTACATATTGTCCGCAGAAAGACGGTAATACGGTTTATGGATGTTATACAGATGATACTTATTTTGAAATAGATAATGGTACAAAAATAATTAATGGAACTGATATTAAAACCGATCCTAAATGGTCTATTACAAATGGTAAAGGCGTAGCAAATATTCCGGCAATTATTCCAATTGTTGAATATGTAAACGACCATGACCGAATGGGATGTTTTGAAAAGGTTATCCCGATTATTGATGCGATTAATGTTGTTAATTCAGATAGAGTTAATTCAATTGCTCAATCTGTTCAAAATGTAGTATGGATGAATAATTGCGAACTTCCAGAAGGAGTAACAAAGCTTTCATCTGATGGCGTATTGCAAACCAAAAGTCCGCAAGGCGTACAAGCAAGCGTCCAATACCTTGACAGCAAAATCGATCAGTCAAGTACTCAATCGCTTGATGATGCGCTGATGTCTCAGCTGATGGAAATTGCAGGCGTTCCGCAGCGTCAAGAAAATTCCGGTGGAGGTTCAACTGGTTCAGCTATGAACTTGTCGAGCGGTTGGCAGTTTGCCGAAACTATGGCCTTGGAAACAGAAAGTATTTTTGAACAGTCAGAACGGCAATCAATCCGAATTATGTTGGAGATCATTAAAAAGTCTACTGATATATCAGAAGAGTTTGCAGATATCGTAAATTTGAATATTTCAGATATAATGATACGTTTCAGTCGTAACAAGATTTATGACATGGCTACGAAGTGTAATGCGTTGTCGACACTGATAAAAACAGGGGTTGACCCTAAACACGCAATCGAAACCGTTTCATTGTTTACCAATCCGCAGGCAGTATATACGGATAGTAAGGATTCAATGGAGAAAATTCAAAAATTACTCACTCAACCAAAGCAGACAGCATCAGCCGGAAATAAAGACCCTGTCAGCAATAGCCTTGACGGCAATGGTTCTAATCCAGATAAAATCTTACCAGATATGTCGGATCAACCGCAGAAATCACCACAAAGTCAAATATGATACCAATAAACTAGACAGTCGATAAAATTCGGCTGTCTTTTCTTTATGTTTTACCGGAGAGAACCGGATAAACGCATTTGAAAATTTAGATTGACAGAGAAGTCATTAAAACGCAGGAGGTCAACAATGAAAGATTTAAACAAGTCGATTCTACCATATAATTTGCAGTTTTTCGCAGAAAACCCGGAGCCAACACCTGCGCCGGAGCCAACTCCCGAACCTACTCCAGATCCAACACCTACGCCGGATCCAACTCCTGAACCGCAATTATCAGCAGAAGAACAACTTGCAAAAGTATTGGCAGAAAACAAGCGACTTAAAGCAGCAACCGACAAGGCTACATCAGAGGCTGCCAACTATAAGAAACAGTATCGTGCAACTCTCACGGAAAAAGAACAGCTTGATATTGAACGAGCAGAACGCGAGGCGCAGCGTGAAACAAGAATCAAAGAGCTTGAACGCGAAAGTTCAATTAACAAGATGGCAAAGAGTTTTATAGCCATGGGATACACCGAAGAAAACGCTGTCAAAGCAAGTGAAGCGCAACTTGATGGTGATTTTGACGAGTTCACACGCATTCAACAGTCTTTCTTGACAGCAAGGGATAAACAGAAAGAATCCGAGTGGATGAAAAACGCACCTACTCCACCGGCTGGAAACAAAGAAAACATAGAAGACCCGTTTCTTAAAGGGTTTAATTCAAAATAATCTAGGAGGATGATTATATGTCAACAAATTATGCAGAGAAATATAGTTCCAACGTGGACGAGAGATTTACTCTTGGCTCATTTACAAACAGTTTGGTAAATGGTGAATATGACTGGATCGGTGTTGAAACCGTTAAGGTTTATTCCATTCCTACAGTCGGCATGAACGACTACTCTTTGAGTGGTACAAGCCGTTACGGTACACCGTCAGAGTTAGGTAACGAAGTACAGGAAATGAAGGTTGCCAAGGACCGTTCCTTTACTTTTACCATTGACCGCAAGTCTTATGACGACACTCAGATGACAATGGAAGCTGGCAAAGCGCTCAGCAGACAGCTTAACGAAGTTGTTATCCCAGAAGTTGACGCATATCGTATCGCTGCTCTTGTAGCTGGATCAAAAGTAGATCATATCGTTTCCGGTTCTGTTGATAAGACAACTGCTTATGCAGCATTCTTAAGCGTGCAGGAAATTCTTGATGATGCAAAGGTTCCGACTGCTGGACGTATCTGTATTTGCAAGTCTAAGTTCCATAATTTAATCAAACAGGACGAAGCCTTCACAAAGAAAGGCGACATGGCAACCACTATCGCGATCAATGGTATGGTTGGCGAGGTTGACGGAGTTCCGGTTGTTAAGGTTCCGGCTTCTTACTTCCCTTCAAACGTTGATTTCGTTATTACAAATCCGATCGCTATGCCTTCGCCTGTTAAGTTACAGGAATACAAAATTCACACTGACGCGCCTGGTATCAGTGGTTGGTTAGTTGAAGGTCGTATCCGTTACGATGCATTCGTACTGAATGAAAAAGCTGTTGCAATCGGTGTTCATATTGCAAAGACCTTATCATCTATTGCAATCACAACCGCACCGACTAAGACATCTTATACATCTGGTCAGGCATTTGATCCGGCTGGTATGGTTGTTACCGCTACATACTCTGACAGCACAACAGCCGCTGTAACCGGTTATACCTTCTCTCCTGCTACACTTACCGCATCCGGTAATGTAACTATTACATACAAAGAGAATGGTGTTACCAAGACTGCTACACAGGCCGTTACTGTAGCGTAATTAAATAAATAATCGTCGCGTCGGCTTCAATCGTGAGGTCGGCGCGACCTTTAGAATATGAGGTGAAATCATGCCAATGTTTATTAAAAATGGTCTTGTGATGGAAGTCAGTGATGTATGTGCGAACTTATTCTATAAGCAGGGATGGGAGCCATATGTTGAAATTATCACGGAAAACGCAACGATGGACACTCAGCCTGACAGTAAGATTTTTCCCGATAATACCGTCAAGGCCGATACCATTTCAGATACGCCAGAAACTACTAAATTAAGCCGCCGGGAAGTCATGAGAATGACAAAGGATGCATTGTCGTCTACAGCAAAAGAGCGTGGTTATACGATAATCTCTGATAAACGTACCGACATGATTGAAGAATTTTTGAAACAGCAAGGCGAGTAACAGGAGGTGTTCTTATGGATGAATTATTATCCAATCTCAAAATATATTTAGGAGCCGATTATGATGAATCCAAAGATGGTAATAAACTCTCAATCATGCTGAACCAGGCTCTTGCAAAGGTTGTGAATAAACGTTATCCATTTGGATCCACCGAAGCGCAGAAAACAACTGTTTTGACAGCGTATTCCGATGTTGTGTTTGATGTGGCCTTATTTATGTACAACATGCAAGGTGCCGAGGGCGAAAAATCACATTCAGAAAATGGTGTAAATCGCTCCTATCAATCCATAGATGATTTACTTACCGGAATCGTTCCGGTTGCAAAATTTACAAGTGCGGATGCAACAGTAACCGTATAGAAAGTTGGTGAACGATGAACTGTATCAAGATAGAACTTCCAAGAGAACTCAAAATGATTGAACTTCATACGCTTGCTGACTTACATATGGGTGACGCACATTGTGACTATGAAGAGATTCGCCGTCAAGTAAAGGCTATAGAGTCTAATCCTAACGCTTTCGCTATTTTAAACGGAGATTTAATGAATAATGCAACTAAAACATCAGTATCCGACTGTTACGCAGAACAATTAACACCTATGCAACAGATAAGTAGAACTGTTGAGGTTTTAAATCCTATTAAAGATAAGATTCTTGCTATGGAAAGTGGAAATCACGAAAAGAGAACTTACAACAAAGAGGGTATAGACTTATCTGAAATAGTCGCAAGAGAACTTGGAATCGCTGATAAATATTCCAAGTCGGGAAATTTAATTTTTGTGCGTTTTGGTTGGGATAAGCAGCATCAAAGAAAACAGTGTTATGTTGTTTATGCGAATCATGGATCTGGTGGAGGCCGTAAAGAGGGTGCAAAGGCAATTCGTCTTGCAGACATGGCTTCTATAGTAGATGCAGATGTGTATATTCACTCTCACACTCATTTGCCTATGATAATGAAACAGGGCTTTTACCGGGTGAGTCCTTCTAATAGCTGTATATGTAATGTGACAAAGTTATTCGTCAATACCTCTTCTGCCTTGGATTATGGCGGTTACGGAGAAGTATACGAGTTTAAACCAAATAGTAAAGACACGCCAATTATTTACCTTGATGGCACAAGAAAGAAAGCCGATGCAAGGTTGTAAATCTTAAGGAGGAACGTCTATGTTAAAAGATAGTGGAGAACGTCGAGAATTTGAAAGTGGGGCTGTCAGAGATATATCAGAGGGAAAAGGCAGATGCGATTTACTTCCGCTTGAAGCCATTGGAACTCATTTAGAGGATAACATTTTAATATCCATAGACAAATACATAAGAAGCGGTGATATAGAATTTTTATGGTTTGCAATTGAGCAGTTTTCAACCAATCATTTTACTGATTTATATACCGGTCTTCTAGAAGTATCTAAACAGTATCAAGAAGGTGCGAAAAAATATGCAGACAGGAACTGGGAAAAAGGAATGCCGGTTCACTGTTACATTGACAGCGGTGTTCGTCATTATCTGAAAGTACTTAGAGGCGATACTGATGAACCGCACGACAGAGCGTTTATTTGGAATATGCTTGGTGCAATATGGACCCATACAAATAAACCGGAATTGATTGATTTACCATTTGTTGATAATTCAAAATCAAACTCATTTGTTCATGATAAAAAGTTTTCTGACGATGCATTACCGCGACTTTCTCATTTCGAATTTGGCACACACAACCACGGCTCTGTTCTTTCGATTAATCACAAGGCGGTGCCTAATGAATGATTATAAAATATATGCTGTGGATTTTGATGGTACTCTTGCGAAAACAAAATATCCAGTGATTATCAAGCCAATCAAGCGCATTATACGCCTCGTGAAGCGATTAAAACGCAAAGGCAATAAGATAATCCTCTGGACTTGTAGAAGCGGTGAGAATCTCGATAATGCTGTCAAGTGGTGTACTGAACAAGGTATAGTGTTTGATGCAGTCAACGAGAATTTACCGGAAGAAATTGCACGATGGAATACTGACCCTCGCAAAATCGGAGCTGACTATTTCATTGATGATAAAAACAAATTTATATTTGGACTAATACGATAACTACCTTGACAGCAAGGGTTGTAAGGCTGAAATAAGCCATTGTTTAGATACGCATAAGTGTTTCTACATAAAATGAAATTTAAGCCGCGTATGAGGTTCATGCACGATTAAAAATAATAAATAGAAAGATAGTGAGGTAGAAAGATGATAGTAAAATACAAGAGTGATGATGTATGGGGTTATATCGACCATGTAAGACAGGTTGCAACAAGGGAATATGATGGCAATGAATTGATTCGTGAATATGAAGTTGAAGTCAATAAAGAAGAAAGAGAAGATATCGCAAGTGTTTATGATGGAGATAAAAGAGTTGTTGACGGAGTTGCTACATCGAATAAAGTGTTCTTAATGATATCTGAAAAAATTGAAGATTTAACCACAGAACTTAATGCACATGCGGTCAATCTCATTAAACCTAATTTTAACCCAGCCTATGCAATATTGCTATATCTCGAAGATACCAAGGACTATGATGCAATGGTTTTGATAACCAATCAGAAATGTTACTTGATGAATGATGAAGGTAAAACAATTGAGAGGTTGGTGTAATCTATGCGTTCACTTGAACGAAATAAAATCCTCTTTTATTATGCCCTATACAAAGGTATGGCGCCCGTTTTAGACGAGAACGGCAACGACACGGGTCAAACTGCTCCTTCATACGAAAATCCTGTAAAATTCAGAGCCCGGGTATCACCGAATAAAGGCGAAGC